>CAYFRY010000029.1:0-11309 GCA_964345665.1 uncultured Oscillospiraceae bacterium | reverse complement strand
AGCACGGATGTTTCTGCCTTCACGGCCAATAATACGTCCCTTCATTTCATCGTTGGGCAAGTTCACAACCGACACGGTAGTCTCCGCAACATAGTCGGAAGCATAGCGCTGAATAGCGCCTACAACGATTTCTTTCGCGGATTCTTCCGCCTTTTCATTGGCTTCGGCTTCCATCCGTTTAAGCAACATCGCCATGTCATGTCGGTAGGTTTTCTCCGCCGCGTCCAGGACCAACTGCTTCGCTTCTTCCATACTCAAACGTGAGATAGCTTCTATTTCCTGCAGTTTCTGATCTTCCAAAGCTTTCACTCTGGCTTCGTTTTCCTGTAAAACGCTTTGACGTTCATTCAGTAAGCATTCCTTTTGTTCGTGGGCTTCAATCTTCTTATCCAAAGTATTTTCTTTTTGATCTATCCTTTGGCGTTCCTTTTGAAGTTCCGCTTTCCGTTCTTTCGCATCACGTTCCAAATCTAATTTTGTACGATGTATTTCTTCCTTAGCTTGCAAAAGCAGTTCACGTTTTCGCTGTTCTCCACTTTTCTGGGCCTCGCCCAACATCAGCTGCACTTCTTGCTCTTGTTTCTCAATCTCATGGGCAAGTTCAAGTTTTTTCTTGCTGAAACCCATGCGATAAAGCAGTACCGTCGCAGTTGAACCAAGGAAGATGCCCACCACAATGCCAATTAATATTTTTAACCAGTCTATGGCAATCACCTCCTATATTCAGTTTTCAAATTGCAAATCCATATCACTGTCACCGAAGTGACGAAATAGTTTTAAGAATCCGAGAATCCATCAAATACTATCTAAAAAAGTATAACACAGAAATGATAAAATAAGGACATATAGGAGAGACAAAGTGCAGTATCAGTTTCAGGTTTTGAAAGAAGACGACGGACAAAAAGCGCATGAAGTGCTTGTGAAGAGACATCTCTTCTCAAGAGTACAAGTCAAAAAAATTAGGCTTTACGGCGAATTACTTGTCAACGGTAAGCCTCAGCGCATGATTGATCCTCTCAGAGAGGGAGACTTTGTCGAGCTTCGTTATGACGCCGAAAACGAATTGCCCCATGACTTGTTAATTGAACCTCAAGAGGATATTCCTATTTTTTATCAGGATGAATGGATACTTGTTGTTGGGAAACCGGCCAATCTCCTGACGCATCCAAGCTATACGGGAGAAAAAGAAAGCCTTATCACTCGACTCAGTAACTACAAATTACATCCTGTGACACGTCTTGATCGAGGAACATCCGGTCTCATCATTTTGGCCAAATCCGGCCAAGCCCACTACAGCCTCATTCACACAGAGGTAAAAAAAAGCTATCAGGGACTTGTTTTTTCAGGACCAAACACCGATGAAGGCTCTGTTTTGGGCCCTATTGCACGTGTTCCCGACAGCATTATCGAACGTGAAGTACGCCATGACGGAAAAGAAAGCCGGACTGATGTTCGGGTTTTGAAAAAGTACGGCAAGAAAACAGTTTACGCTTCTATGCTTGAGTTTACATTGATAACCGGACGAACACATCAAATTCGTGTTCATTGCCGGCACGAAGGGTATCCGATGATGGGAGACAGCCTTTACCCTCCCAAGCCGGAATGCGTTACGGAATTGCAAAAACGCTTGGGAAAGGAGAACTATACAAAAATGGAAGCCTTAAGCCAAACGCTGGGCCATCAAGCCTTACACGCGGCAAAATTAAGCTTTATACACCCTTACAGCCGAGACGAGTTATCCTTTTCAATGCCCTTCCCCCAAGATGTCCTCAATTTAGAGAAGGCTTTGATAAAACTGTTCGGCTCGTTCCAATAAACCGCTCACGACTTCTCCTGCTGCCCCCTCTGCCGCCTCACCACTCAGTAAGCGTGCCAACTCATTTTTTCTTTGTTCATAATTCAGTTTATATAAGGAGGTCTGTGTTCGGCCGCCTTCAGATTTTTTACTGATTAGAATATGTTCTTTGCCACAAGCCGCAATCTGGGCAGAATGAGTTACACAAAAAACTTGATTGGTCTTCGCCAGGCGCATCAGTTTTTCACCTATCAAGGTGCACGTCTGTCCGCTAACACCCGAATCTACTTCATCAAATATCAAAGTGGCACCGCATTGGTCCGCATTGAGAATCAGCTTAACTGCTAATAGAATACGTGCGGATTCTCCTCCCGAAGCAATCTTAGACAAGGCTTTAAACTCTTCCCCCGGGTTGGTGGAAATTAAAAATTGAAGCTGATCCCGGCCTAGTGGGCCGAAAGGCTGCTCTCCCTCGCTGAATTCTACGTGAAAGCCGGCTCCTTTCATTCCGAGAGAGCAAAGTTCTTCTTCAACCGCCACACTCAGTTTTTTCGCTGCAGTTTGACGAAGTTCGCTTAAAATTTGTGCAGCCGTTTCAAGTTCGAGATAGTTTTTTTTCAAATCGCTCTCCACTTGTTGCAGTTGTTCCTCAGAAGCAAGTATGTCATTCTTCGCAGCCTGAGCCTTTGTTTTAAAATCAAGAACGTCACTTAGCTCCGGTCCGTATTTCCGTTTTAAGTCGGCGAGTTGATCTAAACGTAGCTGTATTTTTTCAAGAAGTTCCGGCTTGTCCTCTATTTGTTCTCGTTTTTGCCTCAGTTCAGAACTTAAATCCTGCAATGCTTCACGAATCAGAATTGCCTGTTGAAGCGGGCTCTGCCATCTCTCATCCATAGACTCAGCAATATGAAGACGCGAAATCAAGTAATCCATTTGTGACGACAAATTATCCTTGTCATCCCCGACAAGCAGAAGCAAGCTTTCTTCCGCCAGCTCAGTCAATTGCTTGGCATTTTGAAATAAATCTCGATGTTTTCTCAGTTTCTCGTCTTCCGAAGGTCTGGGGCCAATCTTGTCGATTTCATTGATTTGGTAATCAAGCAAGTCCAATTCCCGTGCCCTTTGAGCTGGCTGTCCACCCAAAGCCTTCTGCGCTCTGAGCAGCTGTTTTCTGTTTTTATAAAGAGTCTGATAGTTTTGTAAACCCTTTTGTAATGCTGAGCCGGCCAAACGATCTAAAAGAGGCAGATGAGTTTTGATATCATAAAGTGCCCCCTGGTCTCTTTGTGATTGGATATCCAACAAATAAGAGCCCAATTCATGAAGGCGTTGTAAACTGACTAAGCGTCCGTTTACCCGACTGTAACTTTTCCCCTTGGCATTGATTTCACGGGCCAGAATAAGCTGATCGGGGAAACGGCCCTCCTCCGTCTCTACCAAACCGTCTTCCAAGAGAGCTTTTTGTAATTTTTCCGGTAGCAGCTCACTTACGGAGGAGAAAACAGCCTCTACTAAAGCCGAGGAAGCACCATGGCGGATAACTTCTTTACTGGCTCGGCCACCGCTGACCAAATCCAGAGCGGAAATCATGAGAGATTTTCCGGCTCCCGTTTCTCCCGTAAAAACACTCAGACCGGCATCCGCTTCCAAGTCCGCTTTTTCTAAAAGAGCCAGGTTTTGTATGCTCAGCTTCTCAATCATAGTTTATCCTCTAGAGTTTACTTGAAAGAGCCGATTTACCGGCACGGCCACGCAACTTATCCGGTAAATCTTCAAAGAAATGCTTTTCGTGCAGACAAATACGCTTTAACTTTTGATCCGACATACTTATAGTTACGCGATCTCCATAGACAAAATCCATGTCTGTTCTTCCGTCCGCAGAAAGTGAAGCAACCGCCGGATAGTGATCTAAAGAGAGGCTCACCGTCGTATCAGGATTCAACAAATAGCTTCGATTGTGCAAAGAATAGGGACAAATCGGCGTAATAGACAACAGTTCAAGATCCGGATGGACGATGGGACCGCCTGCCGCCATCGCATAACCGGTAGAACCGGTCGGAGTAGCCACCAAAAGCCCGTCACAACGAATAGTTTCTATATAACGACCGTCAAAAAAAAGCTCTACCGGGATAATCCGTTGCGAAGCACCCCGTGACAGTAAGGCCTCATTCAAGGCAAACGCTTGATATTTTTCCTTACCCTCAGCATCCTTACAAGTAATCATGAGCAACATACGCTCTTCAATAAAGTAGTCTCCGGCCAATACTCGCTCTAAACCGTTTTCTAAATCGGAGGGCCGGATTTCTGTCAAAAAACCGACGCTGCCCAAATTAATTCCGACAATGGGTACTTGCTTGCTTTTTAAAGCATGAACCGCATTAAGAAAAGTACCATCACCGCCCATGCTGATCATCAGGTCTATATCTTTAAAGTCCGTACGTCTATCTACGTCTTCATTGCTTTCGTCAGGCATTTGTCTTTCAACCTTCAAAACACAAGCACGCTCTTTCAAAAAACGGCAGACTCGCTCAAGCATGGAACCGCTCGGGTCCTTATAATAGTTGGACATAATTCCGATTTTCATAAATCAGTCCCCTTCCTTTTCATTTTTAAAAACTCGTCCGGCATTTTCTTTCGATCCGGATGCATGCTTTAGCTTATTATTCAAAAGCGATCGAATTTTCCGAGTCATTGCTTTGGCATCCAAAGCACAATCCTTCAAACTTTCTTGAGGACTTGCCTGCTCAACAGGATAATCCCCGATATGAAGACCTGCAAAGGGTAAGCAGATAGCATTTTCTTGCAAATAAAAAGCCAATTGCTCACCCAGACCGCCCGCCAAAATTTGTTCTTCAAGGCTGATCAAGGCCCCGGTCTTCAGCGCAGACGCCACTATTCCCTTGCAATCGAGCGGTTTGAGTGCGCAGACGTCAACGACCTCCAAATCAATACCCTCTTGAGCCAAGGACGAAGCAAGCTCCAGAGTCTGTCCTAACAACTGTCCTAAGACGGCTATCGTCAAATCTTTTCCTGAGCGTAGGCATAAGGATTGGGGCAGCTCCGTTGTCTCTTCCGATAAAACAAGGGCCTCATAAGCCTCAGCGGCTAAGGCATGCTCCGATCCTCTCGGATAACGTAGTACAACCGGTCCGTCTTTATATTGAATAGCCCAATTAAAACAGCGTTTCAGAGCAGCATAAGTAGAAGGATAAAAAATCTTTAATCCGGGTACAGCCACGAGAAAGGCTTGATCATAAATACCCTGATGCGTTTCACCGTCATTACCTACAATACCGGACCTGTCTACTGCAAAAAGAACAGGTAAGTTCTGCAAAGCAGCATCGTGAAGAACTTGGTCCAAGGCACGCTGTAGGAAGGTTGCATAAATACAAAGCACAGGCTTCAAGCCGGCGGTTGCCATTCCCGCAGCCATCGTCACCGCATGAGCTTCAGCAATGCCTACATCATAGAAGCGATCGGGAAAACAATGAGCAAAAGCCTCCAGTCCCGTCCCCTGACTCATCGCGGCCGTAATTGCCACTATACATTTATCCCTCTCTGCCGCATCCAAAAGGAGCTGACTGAAAGCTTGAGTAAAGTTGTTTTGACCTTGATTTATGGGCACTTCCATCACGCCTTTATCAAGCGAAAAAGGGCTGACGCCATGGTATAAAACAGGAGCCTGCTCCGCTTTTTCGTAGCCCTTTCCTTTTTGTGTACAAACATGTAAAACGGCAGGGCCGCTTCGGAACTTCAAGGTACGCATATGTCGGGTAAGCGCATCAATATTATGTCCATCAACCGGACCATAATAGCGCAAACCTAAAGCTTCAAAATAGGCGAAATCGCTTTCCTTAAACAGCGAGCGTCTTAGCCTGCTTTTTACTCGGTTCATCAGCCACAAAAGGGAGGTCCCTAAAAGAGGCACTTTGAGTAAAAAGCGTGACCATTGCTGCTTAGCCATGTTATAACGTCTTGACACCCTGAGGTTGTTTAAATGCCTGGATATTGCTCCGACGTTATTGGATATACTCATTTGGTTATCATTTATGATGAGGAGAATATCATCCAAAGATTCATCGATATTATTTAAAGCCTCATAAAACATTCCACCTGTCATGGCGCCATCGCCAACAACAGCAATAGCCCGTCCCGGCTTGCCGGTTTTCTTTAAAGCTCGTCCGATGCCGAGAGCAGCAGAAACAGCCGTGCTGCTATGTCCTGTGTTGAAAGCATCATAAGGACTCTCCTGGCGCTTAGGAAAACCCGACAGACCTTCTTTTTGACGAAGATTTGAAAATGCCTTTCGACGCCCTGTAAGAATTTTATAAGTGTAGGACTGGTGACCGACATCCCATACCACTTTATCTTCCCTAAAATCAAAACAACGAAGTAAAGCCAAAGTCAATTCAACCGTTCCCAAGTTGGAAGCCAAATGCCCGCCTGTTAAAGAGACGGTACGGCTGATTTCATGACGTAATTCTACGGCAAGTTGCTCCAGTTCGTTCGTATTCAATGACTGAATATCTTCAGCGTTTCTGATTTGATCCAATATTGCCATTTTTATTTTTCACGTTTCAATAAATCCGCAGCCATTTTTTGAAGAAAAGAGCAGTGGCAGCCCAATTGATTCAAATGCTGCAAGGCCTGATCAGCCGCCTTAGTGGCCAGTTCCGCCCTACAATATGATGCTTCCATCCCCAAAAGACTTACAAAAGTTGACTTTCCATCTCGTAAGTCTTTACCCACGGTTTTCCCCATGGTTTCATCATCCGAACTGTAGTCCAAAATATCATCACGAATTTGGAAAGCCAAACCCAACTCGCGCGCGTATGTTTCTAAATGATTCAGTTCTTCCGGCGTAGCGCAAACCGCCGCAGCGCCTCCAAGAACCGCCGCCTCGATCAAGGCAGAGGTCTTTTTCCTTTGTAGTTCTTCTAATAAGTCTAAACTGATGGTTCGGCCTTCACTTGCTAAGTCGATAACTTGTCCGCCTATCATCCCCTCTTGTCCAAAGCGCTTAGACATCAAATTTCCGGCACGTATCAATGCGGCTTGAGTCCTATCTCCTTTGGCCAAAAGGATGCTTTCCAAGATTAACTCAAAGGCACGGTTCAGTAAGGCATCGCCTGCTAAAAGCGCATTCGCTTCGCCGAAGGCTACATGGGTAGTCGGCTTGCCCCGTCTAAGCAGGTCATTATCCATACACGGTAAATCATCGTGTACCAAGGAATAAGCATGCACCATCTCCACAGCGGCCGCCAGGCGATCCAAAGCCTCATCTCCTGCCCTGCCCGGACGACACGGAATAGCTTCCGCAGCCGCATATAAAAGGATAGGGCGTACCCTTTTTCCTGCCCCCATCAGGGCGTAGTGCATCGCTTCACCTAAAACTTCGGCCGAACCCTTCGTTGCTTCAAGATAACGAAGCAGGGCAGCCTCGCAACGCGAGTAATAAGCCTGTTTCAAATCTGAATAATTCATTTTATTGCTCCGGAAAAATCTCTTCTCTCATCCCTTCTTGACTGCTTTGTAGCAAAATATTAATTTGTTTTTCAGCCTCATCTAATTTGGCTTGACAAAGTCTTGCCAGTTCCGTCCCCTTGGCAAAGGCTTTCATCGCATCATCAAGGCTGACGTCACCTGATTCCAAAATGGCCACCTCTTTTTCAAGCTGCAACAAAGCCTCTTCAAAACTCAAGCTCTTCTCTTCCTGTTTTTCTGTTTCTTTCATTTCTCTTCCCCTCTTCCAATCGACTCGTTCATTATAGCAAGGACCCGCGCATCCACACGCCCATCTGCCATTTGTAGCCTTAATTGCTCTCCGGGCTCAATACTCGCTACGCTACTCAGTACCTTGCCGCTTTCTTCAGTCACCAACGCATAGCCTCTCGCCAATACGCGCAGAGGAGAAAGTGCATCGAGTCTTGCTGCCGCATACGTCAAGCGCCGCTTGTCCTGCATTTTGAATAGGCTTTGTTGTTGTAACAAACGCAACTTTTCTTTCTGTAAATCGCGATACATTCCTTCCAAACGCAGCGGTAGAGCCCTTTGTAATCGCTGATGTAAGAAATCATAATCTTGTCTTGCTTCCGCCAATAATTGGGTAGGATCGGACAAAACGTTGCGTCTTAAAAGCATCTGAAGCTGTTGCTTCTTTCGTTCAAGTAAACGCCAGGGTTGACGCATAAAAGCTGCATTTTTAAA
This sequence comes from uncultured Oscillospiraceae bacterium, assembly GCA_964345665.1. Taxonomy (GTDB): domain Bacteria; phylum Bacillota; class Clostridia; order Saccharofermentanales; family Fastidiosipilaceae; genus JAXGQD01. The sequence goes on along the minus strand of CAYFRY010000029.1, from coordinate 3,307 downwards.
AGCACTGAGCTTGCTGACCTGAATACTTAACAGCTTTCTTAAAGCAACCGTTGAGCGCGTCTGCAAGTCCTTGATGTTATTCATCAACTCCGTTTTTTCGGGGACGGCCAACTCAGCTGCCGCGGAAGGTGTCGGAGCTCTCAGGTCAGCGACAAAATCACAAAGCGTAAAATCCGTTTCATGACCCACTGCGGATATGATCGGTATGCGGGAGTGAAAAACAGCCCTGGCCAGAGCCTCATTATTAAATTCCCAAAGATCTTCAATCGAGCCACCACCGCGGCCGATGATAATCAGCTCAATATCCTCCCGCTTGTTCAGAACTTCAAGCGCATTAATCATGGTCAGGGCCGCGCCTTCTCCTTGTACCTGTGCCGGGGCAAGAAGCAATTGAAAATTCGGGAAACGACGTGACAGAACGTGAATGATGTCACGAATAACCGCACCGCTGGGAGAGGTCACTACTCCGATTTTTTTGGGCAAAAAAGGGAGCCTTCGTTTGTGTTTCGGATCAAACAGCCCTTCTTTACTCAATTTTTCTTTAAGTTCTTCAAACTGAATATAGCGCTGCCCAAGTCCGGCCGGTAGCATCTCTTTGGCACTGAGCTGAAATTCACCATTTTTGACATAGAAATCTGCCGAGGCACGAAGTTCTACCTGCTGCCCGTTCTCCGGCACAAACTTGACATTCTGATTAAAGCCTTTAAACATGACACAACGCACGGAAGCTTCTTCATCTTTTAGGCTGAAATACCAATGCCCGGAGCTATAGGCCTTAAAATTTGAAAGTTCACCTTGAACAGACAAATTTTGTAAAAAAGCCGCACGGCGTACGGCTTGTTGCATATGACTGTTAAGCTCTTTTACTGTAAGTACACGTTCTGCCATAGGCTAGGCCTCGGATTTAGGCGAAAAGGCTTGCTCGGCTCTATCCGCATCAGACTCTTGCTTATCAAAATTGGCCAAAACCGCATTAATATAGGCATGTGCATCTTCTGCCGCATAAGCCTTGGCAAGCACCACGATTTCATTAATACTTACACTCTTCGGCACATCAGGCAAATGCATAATTTCATAGACACCCAATCTTAAAAGGGAACGATCCACACGTGGCAGTCGTTCTAAAGTCCACGCCTTCAGGTAGGGCTTTATAGACTCGTCCAAAAGATGTTCTTCGGCCTTGACACCACGAACAACACGGCGGATAAACTGTAGGTCTTCCGGGGCAAAATGTAATTCCTCTTCATCCCCCGAAGCATTCTCACAAAAAAATTTCAAGTGCTGAATAAAACCCTCGATTTGTTCATCTACGGCATCGCTTCGCATCTCAATTTGATACAACAACTGAAATGTTTTTTCCCTAGCCCAACGTCGTCCCATACATTAACCGTTTCCTTATCTAAATCTTCCGGGTGGCAAAAGTCTATCCAATAATTGCTTGAATTGTTCAGGATTAGAAAAGTATTTTACACCTAAAATATAACCCATCACCATCAAAAAAAGGACCAAAAGCGTCTTCCAGAAGCCAAAAATCACCAAAAGTAAGCCCAAGGAAAGGCCGCTTACAGCACCCACCACGCCGGGATTCTTACCCTGAAGAAAATTTATGAGAGGAATAAATAAACGCTTCATTGAAAACTTACCTTAAGCGCTCAGCGCTCCACCTTCGCACCTACCAGCTCAACGTGCTTTACCTTTACCTTAACTTGTGAGACGGGAATACCCGTATAACGTTCAACGTCTTTCTTAACTCTATCCTGTATTTTGGCCATTTGTGCAGGAATCTCGACATCGGAGTACAACTGAACAATCATGACTAAATTGATACTCTTACCCTGCCCTTGATAGACCCTGGATTTCGCATTCTTCACACCGGATTGAGCCGCTTTCGCTGCATTAAGGGCAATGTTTTCAATAGCCTCAACTCCTATATCAATATCACCAATATCATTCGTGCTGATACGGGATTTACCCAGCCTATCACTAAGAAGAGCATAAACCAAGGTCGAAAGGCTCACTACAAAGGTAGTTACTAAAGCCAGAACTGAAATCGTTCGCTTTACTTTGTCACCCGCAATATTTTGTATATAGTTGATATAGTCAACACCCCAAGAAGTGTTAAGTATTTGAAAAAGAAAGACAAGACTTAGTAAAGCAAGCACAAAAGAATATAAAATCAAAAAAAACCTATTGATTCTTCGCATTTAAACTGTCCTCCTCTTTCTGCACAATATCCTTGACATGGACATTGACCGCCTCTACATCTACGCCGGTGTATTTTTCAACATCGGATTTCACATTTTCTTGAATATTCCAAGCAACTTCAGGCACAATGGTCGCAAAATAGACAATAGGATAAACCGTAATTTCACAAGTCACTTCGTCTCTGCTGTTAAAGGTAACCTGAACACCTTTGCCCTCATGCTCATATCCGAAAGCACCCTTTAAAGCGGCGACACCGCCTTCTTCCAAACCGGCTACGCCGTATGTGCGCAAAGCCGCTTCCGCCGCATATTGGGCAATGAAGCCCTGCGACATTGTGCGCTCTCCTTTTTTGTTGCTTGAAAAATCCGCCATGGTAAGCTCTTTCTTCGTACTCTATTTTAAAAAAACAAGCGAGGCGTTTGTCTCGCTTGTCATTATAACAGTTAGATCAGGACTTAAGCGCGTTCCATGTAATCACCCGTACGGGTATCAACGCGAACGACTTCACCTTCATTAACGAAGAGGGGAACTTTAATCACGGCACCCGTCTCCAAAGTTGCTGTTTTAGTGGCGTTTTGAGCAGTATCCCCTTTTACGCCGGGTTCGGTATGCGTAATTTTCAATTCAACCATGATGGGAAGCTCGACCGAAAAAACGGTTCCCTTATGGGAAACAACCTTGCAAACCATGTTCTCTTTCAAAAACTTGATGTTATCTCCTATTGCATCCACACCAAAAGGTCGCTGCTCATACGTTTCCGTATCCATGAAATAATATAAATCACCGTCTTTGTACAAGTATTCCATATCTCGGCGCTCAAGACGTGCCTCTTGGAATTTCTCCGAAGGGTTAAAACTATGTTCCAGCACAGCACCGGTACGAACATTGCGGTATTTGGTACGGACAAATGCGGAACCCTTACCCGGTTTAACGTGTTGAAACTCGATGATTTGGAAAACGTTATCGTCCATTTCAAAAGTCATACCGTTTCTAAAATCGCCTGCAGAAATCATAAAAATCCTCCTGTTAACTCAGTAAACTAACTATGTAATTCTATATTCTTTTAGCCTTCTTGGCAATCAAGCACCATCAGCTCTTTCGG
>CAYFRY010000028.1:0-11316 GCA_964345665.1 uncultured Oscillospiraceae bacterium | reverse complement strand
CTTCCCCTTCATCATTATGGAAGAAATGCAGATGATTTATTTTGATCAGGGCTACATTATTGGCTATCTGAACTCAAGCCAAGTCGTCACTTATGTAAGTGCAATGCCGCCGTCTACTGCTACGACCGCCCGAGGTATTCATGTAGGCAGTACGGTGAAGGAAGTGGTAGAAGCATACGGTGACGGTATTAATAAGGAGCTTTCGGAAGGAAATAAAATTTCGTTCGGAGATGAGAATGTATCAATTGATTTCATGATTCAAGAAGGTGTGGTATCGATTATCACCATCTCTTACTGAGTAAGAAGCTTTGAGAATATTAATTTGTGTGTAAACGGGATTTATGTGTGACAAGGTCTGTGGGGAACGGGATTTGTAGATTTCAAATCATTAGTTTATTGGAGGTTTTAGAACAAGGCTTTCAAGACTTCCAAAAAATCGGGACAAGGTTTTCAAATCAAGAGTTTCAGGGATTTCAAGAAATGCACAGAAGATTTGGAACAAGACTGTCAAATTAAGTATTTCAAGGATTTCATGAATCCTGAACATCGATTTCGAGAGTTTCAAGGGTTTCGAGAAATTCGGAAAAAAGGTTTCAAGAGTTTGGGGAACCCGAAACACGAGTTTCAAAGACTTCAATATTTAGGAAAGCGAATGGCCGGGACGGTATGTCTCCGGCCTATTTCTGTTAAAAATCAGCTGAGCGTATTTCGGAACGTCGAGCTATAAGTTGAATAACCCGCAGACGTTTGATTGCCAATGAATACGCTAACCGGACGGACCTACAGATGCAAAAGGCGTTGAACCACAAATCGGACGACCTATAGACGCTTGAATTGTCGAGACATACTAAGAAGGGCCTACAGACGTAAAAAAGGTCCATCGGGCGGTACGGCACCTCCGCGGTACGGCGCCTCATCGAACAGTCGTAAATTCGCTTTTCCTCGGCAGTAAGGTCCCTTATCGTACAGTCGTAAAATCGTTCCATTCTGGCAAAAATATTCGACTGTAGGACTTTGTGTCCCATTTGCAGAGGCTTACGCTTCAAATAATCACTTCTTTTTATGGAATTTTTGAATTTTTGGAATCTTTGAGGGGCATTTAAGGTTAAAACTAAAACATTTAATCAGACAGGTCGACTTTCTGACCATGCGAACTCGTACGCTCGTAAAAAATAGCCAAAATGGAACGATTTTACGACTGTATGAAGAAACACCGCACCGTTACAACGGAGCAATTTTTCGACTGTATGAAAGTAGCTAAAGCAGACCGCAAGGTGCCAAAGCAGACCTCAAGCCCGATTCAACTAGCCCCGCAAACCCAACTCAACTAGCCCCTCAAACCCAATTCAACCTGCTCCTAAAATCCTCCACCCCTCAAACCCAATTCAACCTGCTCCTAAAATCCTCCACCCCTCAAACCCAGCACACGCTGCCAACAATTCGCACCAAGAACAATCCTTTAAACTATCCGTTCAGCACGTACTCCCTATCACGGCTCAGGAGCCAAATCACCCGTTCCGTGACAGGAGCACCGACTTCCCTCTCGACGGCGATGGCCTAAAGCTCCAGCTGCTTGGCGTAACGGCGCTCCAACTCAGCCAACACCTCCGTGTCCGAACCGGCAATACGATCCGTTTTGAAATCTAAGACCACTATTTTTTCATTCACGACATACCACAGATCCACTACACCCTGCACCAGAACTTTATCCTCAGAAGCGACTTCATGTTTACTTTCGCCTAATAAATCGGCAGCGGACCAAGCCAGCGTGAAAGGAATTTCACGGTAGAGTTTGCGTCCCCGCTCCAATTCACAGCTCGCAATCTCAGCGGCTCGCGGTGATTTTAGAAATGCTATAAGTGAACTACGGCTTGATTGAATCGCTTCCAACTCAGCCGGACTCAAAAAGCCTTCGGATGAAAAAGCGGAAATTTTCTCTTCTAAAAGAGAAGTGGCTTTCGGAGCGGACAGGCCAAGGTAATCGGAAGGGTGCAAATAACGCAATATCTTATGTAAAGCCGAACCGCGCTCTGCCGCATTGAGTGGGCGCGTCGAAGAACCCGCTACTCCGGCCTCAAGCTCCGCCTTCAGATCATTTAAAGGCCGAAGGATACGACTGCTGTCGCGCGGGATGAAGGACTCTGAAATACCGGAGGCTTCCTCCTCAACTTGATTGGCCTCCTGATAAACCTTATCTTTGATTTCGCTGACGGAGTATTTTATGCCCGTACGCAAGGCTTGCTCATAGGGATATTTCAATGACCAGTACGCTGAGGATGAAGACTCTTTCTCTTTTTCAGATCGGTAGAACGAAAGCAGTTGCTCGCGAGAGCCACCGGCCAAGTCTTTTGTGCCTAAAATTTCCTCCAGGCTCTCCGCACCGAAATTATCTTTGAGGGAAGGCTGAAGCAAATCCATACTGTCTCTGAAAAATAGAGCCCAGTCTCCTTGAATATGATTAGTCATAGTGTTTGCTGAGGTTAAAATCGCAGGCCAAAAAGCACTGGTGCTTTTCTTCAAGGCTAAAAAGCCAAGAGACGCCAAGCCTTCCTTGGCAGCTTTGTGAATTAACCAAGTGGGCAAACGCCATGAGGCGGACTTCAAACCTATGGCAGACTTCAATCCCGGAGGGCTATTCAAACCTGGTGAATCCTTCCAATCCGAAGGACAATTTAAATCCGAAGGACAATTCATACCCGAAGCAGTAGGCGTTCCCGCCTCAAAATCCGAATTAAAACCAGAGTCAGAATTCGAATCAAAACCCGAGGTAAAATCCACGTCGCTCCCATACTCCTCAAGTGCAATCTCCCACCATTTTTCAACAAAGCCGATGGCCGCCTCCATGCCTTTCATAGACATACACATGTAGATTCTTTGTTCCGCCCTCGTCAAAGCCACATAGAACAGACGTAAAAATTCAGCCAGCTCGGCCTCGTCTTCCCGGCTTGCGATGTAACGTTGAAGTAAGGAGGGGTGCTCCGGTACCTCGCCTTCTTCTTCAATACGAACCGCCACACCGTGTTCCTGAGAATAAATTAAGGGGCCGCTTTTTTTTGTGTCTTTGCCCTTATCACTACGGCAAATAAAAACGTAAGGAAATTCCAAACCTTTACTGGCATGGAAAGTCATTAAAGACACGCCCGTCCCTTCTTCTTTTCTCTCGCCTTCTAACACTTTTTCGGTCCATTCAATTTGATCGTCCTGAGAAAAGAGTTCGGCATTTAAGGCGTAAAGGCTGTTTTGCCCGACTTTGACGAAACCCTCAGCCCAGTGCGCAAAAAACGCCAACTGTTCCACTTTATGCTCGCCTTCTTGCTCTAGGGCTACGCAGTTGAGCCAGCCTAAATCTTCATAAATCACACGCAAGAGCTGACTTACATCGAGATGAAGACTGCGTTTTCTTAAATCCATAAAAGATTGCCAAAAAATCTTTAGGCGTTCTCTTAGACTCTCATCCGAACCCCTATCCAAATAACACATCAGGGCGCGGTGGAAGGGCTGATTAAAGGCCAAAACGTCTTCACCGCTCAAAGATTCCAGCTTAATTTTCAAGAGTTCTTGTTCCGAAAACTTGCCCCATGGCTCAAAATGCAGAAGAACGCTAGCCAAATACTCATCCTGTAAGGGGTTTTCCAAAATCCTCAGCAAAGCAATGACACAGCGTAAAGGTCTGGATGTCAGTAAACGCTTTTCTTTTGAGTAATTGTATTCAATACCGAAAGACGCAAGGAGAGGCGCCAAAACAATTAATTCCTGGTGTGTACGACTCAAGACCGCTATTTCAGACGACTTTACACCGGAAGTGATCAGTTTGACCATTTCCGCACAGATGGCCAGGCTTTCATCCGCGTTCTTGTTCTTAAACTCACGCTTTAAACTTACTTCATACTCTGTCCGATTGTCCGTGTAAATCAAGAAATTGAAAGCGGCGCGGTCGCTTTTCTCCGAAGCGAACGAAGACTCCTGCAGCAACTTATCTTCCGGAATACCTAAGCTGTGGCCGTTCAAATAATCAATCTCGGAAGCCCCCTTGGTCATCAACTCCGAGAACAAGAGATTCACGGCACGCAAGACCGCAGGCGTTGAGCGGAAGTTCGTACTCAGCTCAAAAAGCTGCTGAGAAAGACCATTCCTCATCTCTTCATAACGTGTGGCAAAAAGTTTCGGGTTGGCATGCCGGAAGCGATAAATGCTTTGCTTGATATCACCGACCACAAAGAGATTATCCTGAGCCAACTCCATGACAATACAGTCCTGTATACTGGAGGTATCCTGGTATTCATCAATGTATATTTCTTTATACTTTTCGGCATAAATAGCCTTAATCTCAGGCTGCCGCACCAGAAGCAAGGCTAAGTGTTCCATGTCCGAAAAATCGATTTTGTTCGCCTCATTTTTGAGCTCAGCATAACGCCGGTCACATTTTAAAATGAGGGCAAAGAAAGCCTCCAATCGGGCACTTTGTTTGGCGATTTCCTCCCGGTACTCTGCTTGTGTGCGATTGAAAACAGGCGCTTCGTTCCATAGAAAATGGTCCATAAAGGCTTTGGTTCCGCAACTGCCATTGATAAAATACATAAACTCGCCCAAGTAGCGGCGTGAAGCATCGACAATAGCCAACTTTTCCGGATTACTTCCTTGTCTATCGACTTTCGGCAAAAACATGCGTTTTCCCGCCTCGTGAATTTCATCCCAATTCACTGTTTTCTCAGCCGCTAAATCCAAGGCCTCTATCTCATCCGAAAGCAGTAAAAACTGATGGCGTATCGCATCATTTTCTTCATAAGTTTTAGCACGGTATTTCTTCATCGACTTAAACTGAGGAGGTTCGGCTTCTGTCAGAATCGGACGCATCTCAGCAAGCCCTTGAAGAGCTCTTTTCCAAAGTCTACGTAAATGTGCAGAGTAGGACTGTTCAAAATCCGTCACAGCCCTTCGATACTCGTCCAAAGCCTCGGTCACCCAGAGTTCATAGTCCGGCATGCTCCTCAAAAAGGCATGTACCGAAGCGAGCAACTCACGTAAAGGATTGTCTCCTTTGCTATCACCGAAACTGTCGCTAAGCTGCCAAATCATCGGCACCGGAGTCTTCTGACCTGTCAAATAGCTCTCGTCGGCTTCTGCATAGGCCTCCATCATGCATTCATCTATCGCTTGGAGCAGGAGACGTTCTTGTTCTTCTGCCTCCATTGCCACAGCTCCTGCGTCCGGCCTCAGCTTTGACTTCATTCGGTGAAGCTCTTGACCGTGAGCTTTAATAATCTTTTGGCAAAACGAATGCACGGTTGAGATTTGCGCGCTGTTGAGGCGCATTTCCTGCTCTATCAAGTAAGCTTTATCCTCGGGTCTCGCTTCAAGCAAGGCCTCATGGAGAACCTGAGCCATGCGTGAACGCATGTTCTCGGCCGCCTTATCCGTAAAGGTCAAGACCAGGACGCGATCTATCGAAAGGGCTTTGGCCTTTACACGCTCAACAATGCGGTGTGTCATGGTAAACGTTTTACCGGAGCCCGCTGCGGCGGAGACCAGAATGTCACCTACCTCTGCCTTGATAATCTTATCCTGCTCGCGTGAAACATCCATATTAATTACCCGCTCTTTCTGCCTTTTCAGCACCACCGCTGTCTGAGTCAGGAACGAGTCCGAATGCCTGCTGCACATCCTCGCGCTCCAGCCAATCCTTTTTGCCCTTAAAAGAAAGTGTTTCATTTTCATAGTCGGGTTGGTCAAAATAGCACAGGCTTCTTACTGTACAGTATTTACAAGCATTTTTTCCTTTAGGGGCCCTAGGTTTCAAAGGAAAGTAACCACGTCTTATGTCCTTAGCCGCCGAGAGACGCTTGAATCGACTCCTTTCAAGAAGAACGGAACGTGCATCCGACCTTAAATCCGGTTTAAACAGATGATCTTGCAACGAGTTTTCGACTTGATTCCATAAATTTAGATCAGAAAGACGTTTTACATGGAAATAAGCGGCTTCACCCAGTTCTTCCGCTTTCAGTCGGAAGGTTTCCTGAACAGCCATCAGATAGACGGGGAGTTGGAAGTCCAAACCCTCCCACAGGGCGAAGTAGTCTACTTTTCGTTCGGAGGATTTATAGTCCAAGATATTCAGCCACCTTTTTCCCATATGGTTCACTTGGTCGATACGATCCACTTGTCCGGATAAGGCTATGGAAAAAGCCGTATCCTCCGGGTCAGATAAAACAAATGCATTGTTCCGCTGCTTGCCGAAGGACCATTCTGTAGCCAGCGGCCAAATATGTCCGGGGCTGAATTGACTTGAAAATAAAATAGCGCAGTCTTTAGCCGCTTGAAGGGCAGGTCTCGTATATTTTCCGAATGAACCGAGTTCAAGAAAGACTTCCGGCAATTCTTCCTTTGCTTCCAAGTTTTGGAGAAGTCGCAAGAGTTCATCGGACTCTAAGGCCGTCCGAAAGCGTTCTTCCCAGCCCGGATTCATCAAGGCTTCCTGCTCGGAGCCCAAACACTCTCCTAAAAGTTTATCAAGCAATAAATGTCTCAGTTTTCCACTGCTTGTAGCGTCCATCAAGGCGGTCGATCGCTTGGTCAGACCCAGCACGTACTGCATCAGATAAGAATAAGGACAAGCCGCATAGCGTTCCAGTTGGGCCACGGAAAAAACCTTATTCTCAGTCAGTCGTTTAGTTTCCGGTAAAAGCAAACGAGTCACACGTATTGAATCCGATGCTGTTTCAGGACGCTTTACTTGTTTTTCAAACTGTCCCCTTAACTGAGCGGAAAAAAGTCGGAGTTCTTCATCCTCGCGGCAGGCACGAGACATGGCCTGACTCAAGTCCTTATAGTCCTTTAATCCCAATAAGGCCAAGAGAAAATGTGGCAAAGGGGCATCCTCGTTGCTTCTTACAATCATCGGCATCTCTTCTCCCGAAGTGAGGAGCTGATGAATAAAGAAGCTGTCTTCAAAGGGGGCGTCTTCATCACGCAAGGGCAAACGGCGTTGGCTGCGTTTTTCCAATACGTGATAATCCAAATCACTCAGTACCCCTCTGCGTGGAACACGTCCGGGTAAATTAAGTGCGGTCGGGTTTAATAAAATCACTTGCTTCGGTCTTTGACTGAGGCTGGTGTGCGGATTGCCCACATAAACTTCATCGACTAAAGAAGGAACCCTGCCGATAAAGGCACTGTTTGCGGCGCGTAAAAACAGTTCACGAAATTCCTGAGCCTGCATATCGCCTTCCGGTAAAAGCGTCAGACTGTCTTCCAATAACGATAAAAGACTGTTCCAAGCCACGGAAAGCGCTCTCGCCTGCTCGGCTTTTCCTTCACTCATCGTAATGTCATAGGTCTCCCGGATCCGCCCTTCGACAGCGGCCGCCTCAAGATAAGCGAAAAGAGCGGCAACCGCCTCCCCGCTTGTTTTAGACTGCCTGAAGGCTTCTGCCGATTTTTTTAACGGCTGAAGTTTTTCTTGTACCACAAGTAGGGCCACGTTGGCCCAATCCGGATTACCTTCATCCTTGTAATAACGCTCGGTAAAAATTTTGCCATAATCCAAAGCCTTATAAAGGGCGTAATTTTCAAAAAGGTCTATCTTTTCCCAGTCCTCTTCGGAAGAATTTAAACGCAAAAGATCACAAGTAGCGCTCAAAGAAAAACATGACAGCGCCATATTCATAAAGGCCGTCATTTCTCTGAACAAGCGGGTCTGCGCCAAGGTTATACGCTCATCGATAAAGGCGGGGATTTTGTAATACTCCAAGAGCTCGGGTAAGTAACGCTCCGCAAGCCCTGCGTCACAGAAGCAAAGGGCGAAGTCCTTGTAACGCCGGGCCTCATGTTTAACCTTATATTGGATATAGCCCAAAACTTTTTCGAGCATAGGACGAGCTTGCCCGGCTGCCATAAGACGACAGTAGATTGAATCAGACTCCGGGCACGCCGACGGTTCTACAGAGCGGGCCGCATTGTACAAAAACTCCATCCTTGACGCAAGCCCCGGCTCGACACGACTGACACGACTGACCCTCGCATCGGGGCAGCGCCTTGACCAATCATAAAGCGCTCTTCTGCCCTGCCGCCATGCCATCGCACCGGCCTCAACGGATTCGCCGGAAGCAGGGAAATAGTCGGCGACAAAGCTGAGTGTCACGTCCATACCCAAGGAAGCCAAGGCCAAAATGACACTTTCTTCCTGGTAAGAAAAATCGCGGTTTTCACCGAAACCTAAAAAATAAAAGGCACTGTCGGAGAGGCTTGAGGGGCAAGTACCGACTTCAGCCCACTCTCGGAGTAAGCGCTGTAAAAAATCCAAATCCGCACTGCTGTCTCGCTTGCCGAGGCGTTTCAGTCTTTCATCGTAAGCGGCGATCAAGTTCGTCATTTCCGCCATTTTTTCACTGGACGGGTAGCTCCCCTCTTGCGCTTCTGTCGCACGGGCGTATTCCGCGAGAAGCTCGGCATTGTAACCTAAGCGTCGTAAGGAGCCAAGCTCAACTCGAAGCTCTTCCAAATATGCGCTTGTACGGGCTAAAGGCGCCAAAACAGGGTAGTTTTCCTTGTCTTTCAGTAAGATTGCCCTCAACACCAAAGCTTGAGCCTGAGGAGATAATAAGGGTGGCAATACCACCGCTCCTTCCTGAGCCATGCGCAAGGCCAATCGACTGAAACTGAGAATTTCAGCACGCATTAAACTCCCCTCCGGAAGCATGGCAAGGTAGCGTTGCTCCAAGCTTAGGGTCCTGGCATCGGGTACAACTAAGAACGCGCGGCGGAAATGCGCTTTCTGCCGCTGCGTTTCAATTTCGCTCAGAACTTCATCTGCAAGCTGTCCTATGTATTTTCCATAAATCAGTCGCATATCAATCCTGATACATTCCGTCCGCTTCTCTCATTGTAAGATGGTGCTTATCCAACCAAGCATGAATGCTGTCCAGTTCTAAGAAGCGCTTTACTTTTAAGGCCGTCGTGCGAATCAAATCCTGATCCGTATAGATGAAATATTTAATTTTCTTATATTCGGGCATCTTCGAATTGACCGTCTCGATCTGTTTTCTGATCCAAGCACTGCGTTGCTCGGGCTCGGAACTTCCGACAAGCGCATCTAGCGCAGCCATGTCAAACTGTAGCTTGGCACAAATATCAACAGCGTCACGTGCGTTGGTTTCGCCCCAGGTCATGCTTTCTTTAAGGGCAGGAATATTAGCTAATAAGAATTCAATTTCTTCCGGGAAGGCTTTTTTACCGTTTGTCAGAACAATCATGCTCTTGACGCGTCCCGTGATATGGATGGCCCCTCGATTATCAATAAAGCCCATGTCGCCCGTGTGAAGCCAGCCGTCGGCATCAATGACTTCCGCCGTCAATTCCGGCTCCTCAAAATAACCGAGCATCACACTGTCACTCTTCGTCAGCAATTCTCCCGGCTCACCGGGATTAGGGCTATCAATTTTAACTTTCACGCCGTATATCGGTGGACCTATTGTCCCCGGGATATTGAGTTTCGCATTACAAACCGCGACAACGGGAGAAGACTCGGTTAAACCATAACCTTGATAAAAAGTGACACCGAAGTCCAAAAAGGCTTGAACCACTTCTTTATCCATAGCGGCCGCACCGGTAATCACTAAGCGTAAACCGCCGCCCAGACCGTCCAAAATGCTCTTAAAGAGCTTACGGTTAGTCTGGAAACCGACCTGAGAAAGGCCTCGGCCGATCGGGCGCAATGCATTGACTATACCTGCCTTACCGCTCTTTTCAATCTTGTCGTTAATACGTTTATAGATATTATTCATCAGCAGCGGCACCGCAAGTATGAGATTGATACGCCACTCCACCAAGTTTTCCGCCAAATAACGAAGACCGTCCGTGAAGCAGATGCAGATCCCGAAGTATAACATGGCAAACATACCGCAGGTCGCTTCAAAAGTATGGTGCAAAGGTAAAACGGATAGCGCACGTTCACCCGGGTAGACATTTAAGACCGCAATGGCGCCCGCCGTATTGCTGGCAAGGTTTTTCATCGAGAGCATCACGCTTTTAGCCGCACTGGTCGTTCCGGAAGTAAAAAGCAGGGTGCACATTTTATTGACATCGATTTCAGCATCAAGAAAACGCCGGTCACCGTCTTCTAATAAAGCGGATCCTCTTCCCAATAAAGTCGTAAAACGGTAGAATTTATTTTCTTCATCATCCTGCATTTTAAGCGGTTTAGGGCTCACTTCATTCAGACAGATGAGGTATTCCAAGTCAGGGCATTCTTTTTTGGCTTGCTCTGCGATTTCCTTCAGGGCGGGTGTGAAGATAAAAGCTTTGGAACGACTGCGTTTAAGGAGTTCGATCATTTCACCGGCAGGCAAAAGTTTGTCCAGAGGGACAACAACGCCTACGCCGTTAATGATAGAGTAGTAACTGACCACCCACTCGTAGCAGTTTTCACCTGCCAGGGCAATCATCCGGTCCTTTAAACCCAAGTCAATCAGTGCCGTCCCCACTTCCTCGATGTTGGCGACCAGTTCGCTGTAGGTGCGCGTCAATATTTTACCGCGCGGCTTGCGACGAAACATATAGGCAGTCATGTCGCCATATTGCTCCGAGCTTTGTCTGAGCATTTCCAAGGTTGTAGAGAACGAGCGTCTTTCGTACAGTCTTTTACCTTCTATAATTTGCATAGGCTTACCTCTGATTTCAATAAAAATTCATATGAATAGATGTTTTGATTATAGCATGCTGCTCTACTATGAAAAAGATTAAGGTTTGCATTACAAAGCTTTAAAGCCTATGATGTGATAAGTAAAAAACAAATTAAAAACGGATTAAATATCTCATTACAGGAGAGGAAGTGACCTTGTGGGAGAAGCGGAAAAAGCCGCAAAGAAAAAGAAGAGCACCCCAAACAAATCGCACTCAAATCATGTGCCGGCTCGGCCCAAGCCGATGGAGAGACGTTTCGCCGGTCGTTTCTTTTATCGTTTGGGAATGTTTCTTACGCGCCTCTTGGTGACGATTGAAGTGCGCGGCTCGGAAAATCTTCCTGACGATTCACCCTATGTTCTGGCTGCCAACCATGAGACCTTTGTAGACGGTATGTGGATTATGTCCGCTTTGCCTAAAAATCAGTACAAAAAGTTCTGCTGCATAGGCGCTCAGGATTTACTGACCAAATACGGTCCTTTCGGAAAAATCATCATGCGTGTGGGACGAGGAATCCCTATCAATCGTCACGGCAACCCGGTCAGAGCACTGATTCTTGCGAAAGAGGCACGTGATGAGGGAGACAACCGTTTACTCATTCATCCTGAGGGTACACGCAGGAAAACAGGAGAGTTGGGC
>CAYFRY010000027.1:10086-11386 GCA_964345665.1 uncultured Oscillospiraceae bacterium | reverse complement strand
GTCAGGAGGCCTTTCAGGACAGACAGAGTCAAAATCCCGGTCTCCTCCGCAACCAAATTACCTGAGTAATGTACTTCCAGCTTTTTAATGGCCGCTTTCTCGCACTGGAAATAAACCGCACCCAAGAGCTCTGCCAGCTGAATCCAAGGCGCCAACTCTTTCATGCTTCCATGCATCGTCGGCAGATTAACCGCGGCGACCAATTCGCCTTGCAGCACTTTAGCAACCAATGCCGTTACAGCCGTAGAAACATTCTCTGAAGCTTCTTTGGAAGAAGCACCTAAATGAGGCATGCAAAGGCAGTTCGGATGTGAAATCAACGGATTATCGTAGGGATCCGTCCCGGGCTCCGCTGTATAGTTCGGCTCTTTATCTAAAACGTCGATGGCCGCAGCCGCAACTTGTCCGGAATTCAAAGCGTCCAAAAGATCCTTTTCATTGACCAAACCGCCACGGGCCGCATTGACAATTCGCACGTCTTTTTTGGTTTTGGCCAATTCTTTAGCGGTAATCATGTTATAGGATTCCTTGGTTTTAGGCGTGTGGATGCTGATTAAATCGCTCTTGGACAATAGCTCATCCAACGAGGAGCAACGCGTCACGCGAAGACGCTCAAAGCGTTCAGGGGCCGCATACTCATCAAAAGCAATCACTTTCATGCCGAGGCCCTGCAGTTTGCGGGCAACAATGGCGCCGATACGGCCGATACCGATAATGCCGGCGGTTTTGCCTTCGACCTCGTTACCCACCAAGAGCGCGCGGCGGAAGTCACCGTTTTGGGCCATGCGGTCAGCCTTATGGATATTACGGAAAATCGTCATCGTTAAAGCCACTGCCATTTCTGCTGCCGCCATAATATTGGCTTCAGGCGTGTTAACAACGACAACACCTCTTTCAGTACAGGCCGGCACATTGATATTATCAATCCCGTTACCGGCACGACCCACGACCTTAAGCTGCTTGGCTTTTGACAAGAGACTCTCATCGACTTGAGTAGCAGAACGCACAATCAGAGCATCGTACTCACCGATAATGTCTTCCAACGCCGCAGCATCCAGGCCAAGCTTGATGTCCACATCAAAACCTTGCTCTTCCAAATAGGCGATGCCGGCGGGCGATAATTTTTCGCTGATTAAAATTTTCATTTTTTCCTCACTTAGTCTTGTTTTATTAAGGCAGGCAAAATCTCATCAATCGCTGCCAGTAAAGCGTCGATTTCTTCCATTGTTGTTTCTGCCATATGCGCAATTCTGAAGGTCTTGTCCTTCAGTGCCCCATAACCGTTTGAAATAACATAGCC
>CAYFRY010000027.1:581-10050 GCA_964345665.1 uncultured Oscillospiraceae bacterium | reverse complement strand
GCTCACCCAGTTTTTTATTGAGGTCGCTAACGGAGATGTTCAAATCATTGTTGATGCAGGTAACGGTTTGGGAACGCACAGCCGGTGCGGCCGTCAGAGAGAATTGACCTTCGGCCCATTCCTGCACACGTTTGGCCAAAGCGCTATGTCTGGCAAAACGATTCTCCAAACCTTCTTCCAAAATTAAATCCAGCTGTCTGTCCAAGCCATAATAGAGTGAAAGTGCAGGTGTGGACGGATACTGGAAAGGTTTTTCTTTGACAAACTTGGCCAATTCCAGGTAGTCAAAATACAAGCCACGATTGCTGACGCTTTCAGCGGCAAGCAAGGCCTTGTCCGATACGGAGGCAATCGCCAAACCCGGAGGCAGGCCCAGACATTTTTGAGAAGAAGTAATGCAGACGTCAATGCCGAGCTTATCGACTTCGATTTTGGCGCCGCCGAGCGAAGAAACCGAATCCACACACCATATGACGTCGGGATACTTTTTCATGACTTCCGCAATTTCAGCGATAGGAATCATGACACCGGTCGCCGTCTCGTTATGCGTCGTGGTCACTAAATCGTATTCACCTGTGGCAAGCGCCGCTTCCACCTGTTCAGGCGTCGTTTCGGAACCCAATGCACTGCGGAAAATATCTGCGGGCACTCCGTTAGCGGTACACATTTTGTACCAGCGTTCACCGAAAGCTCCGATAGAGAAGACTGCAGCCTTTTTGCGCGTAAAAGATCGAACCGCCCCTTCCATCAAACCACTTCCGGAAGATGTAGACAGAATAATGGTGTTAGAGGTATACATCAATTTTTGTAGTTTTTTGGAAATTCCTTCTTGCAAAGCGGTGGCATCTTTGCTCCGATGACCGATCATGGGCGTAGAGAGCGCTTCCAAAACCTCAGGTCTTACCTCGACAGGTCCGGGAATAAATAGGCGTTTATGCATTTCTCTTCTCCTTTTGCGCTAAGGCGCTTCTTATTGTGCTTTTTTTATCTGTATAAAAACACCTTATAATAGTCTAAAAAAAAGCCCTCTCTGTCAAGCTAAAGTGACGAAGAAGGCTGTTTTCAGTCAAGTTTTTTTGAATACTTTTGGCTTATTGAGCCGCTGTGGAAGTCGTTGCAGCAGGAATCTCGGGCAGTTTAAGAACTTGGCCGACCGAAAGGCTGTTGGCGCTGACTCCGGGGTTAGCTGCCATCACCGTATCCACCAGATTATAGGCCTCGGTCTCACCTACACCGTAGACCGATTTGATAATCCCTATGACCGTATCTCCGGACTTCACCTCGTACTCGCCACCCGGTTTGGCCACGGCGCTCGTGGGCATGGTCGCCACGGTTTCTGTCGGAACAATAACCGGTGTCTTTGTTTCTATGGGCAAAGTAATCACGTTTTCGCCGACCGTCGGTTGAGTAGTGGTCGTTTGTGTGCTCTCTCCTTTGGCAAAAAGCAAAGAGTAGACCACAAAAATCAAAAGCAAGGCGGCTACAGCAATCAAAACCACCATAGCTATTTTACGAATCGTGCTGTTATCACCTTCGTCATGCAGATCCATTTTACTTTTACGCGCACGTTTTTCAGGCAAAGAGACACGTTTGGCACTTTCTTCCATGAGTTCACTTTCAACGCGCGGCATTTCCGGGGAGGGCGTAGCCGCGACTTCAGGCATGGCAATCTCCGTTTCTTCGAAGGCCGCATTAAAATCCGGCGTTTTCGAATCCGTCTCGTCTTCCGGCGTTTTCGAATCCGTCTCGTCTTCCGGCGTTTTCAGGAAAGAACCTAAACCTTCTTTTTCCAAGGCCGCATCAATTGCAGCACGGTCTTCTTCACTCAACGCTTCAAATTGCTCCGAGGGAGAAACTGCGCCCTTAGAAGCCGACTCGGTTTTTTTCTTCGCAATGTGATTGACAATATCTTGGACACCGGAAGGGGCACTGTTAAGAAGCTCATCGTCTTCAGCACTCAAGTCCGCAATTAAATCATGAACTTGAATCGGTGCCGCAGGCGCTGAAGGCTTCGCGGGCGGTTCTTCTCTGCCGTCAGTCAAATCTTCAAAGACCGGCATCGCAGGTTCATAGGACGTCGGGGCCGGAGCCGGAGCTGCCGACTCGGGACGCATATAACGTGCTGCTTGGCTGGCCGCTACCGCCGCAGTGGTCGCCGCTGCAACCGAACCGGTAGGACTGGATGTCGTGGGTTCTTGAGGGGCCGCACTGCCGCCGGGCGCGAAATTGGCGAATATATCTTCCGTGTTGGCCGCTTGAGCAAACTCCGTTCTACCCGTAGTGCGCGGAAGCTTGGCTGCCGTTTTACTCATACCCGTGTCACGAGAAAGTTTGGCAAAACCGCGGGCTAAGGTACTTCGGCCCAAACGATCGAGCGGGATTAAATCCTCCACAAAACCGATCATAAACTGTAAGGCTGTTTGATTATCCTCATGGGTAGCCAGACCCATGACCATACCGGCAGCGTCACTTTGGTCTTCGGCCTGATCCAATATTTGGAGCATGCGTCTTTGACCGATAATTTCCATAACCTCTTTGTTACAAAGGATAATGCAGTCGTTGGCTTTCAGTTGAGCTATATTGGAATAGCGCAGGGTCCCCGCAACACCGGCAGAAAAGTCACCGATATTAGGCAGGCTCTTTCCGTAATAGTCCACCGCCTCAAAACCCAAATCGTCTTGAGTAAGCGGGAAAAGCGCATCATCACGATATAAATAGGCACAGGCACGACCCATGGTCACCGCCGCAATCTCACCGTCCTTCACAATCACGCCGGAAAAATAAGGCTGAATGGTCGTCGTATCCGACAAGGTCAAACGGCCTGCCACGCTGACAGCCGTCTCAGCCAAATCACTAATCGCCGAATCAATATTAGAGCGCGAGTTGTTCTTTAAGTTATCGGAGATTTTGGCCAAGAGCTCCATATTTCCGTCCGTACCGTCTACCGGCATATTGGTACCGTGCGACGAAGCATAAACGGCATAAAAGGACCCGCGGTCCTCTCTGTCTAAGGTAATATCGGCAAAATGCTCCTCACGTCTTCCATTCATCCGCCCATCCAGGTAAAAAGCGTCTACCGCACCTGCGCTGGGGAAATAGCGAGCCGTCACGGTGGTGGCAAGTCGCGTATTTTTAGCCATCTTTATTCCTCCTTGGCAATTGGAATTAGCTAGGATTCTAGCCAATCAAGGGTATAATTGCATTATTATTAGGTCATTATAACATAAGAATTAAGATGTATAGCAGTCTGAATTTTGTCGAAATGTGAACTCAAGAGAAAACACCTGCGGGATGAGGATAGTTTCTTAAATGATGCGCAATTCTGATTTTTTTGATTTAATTGTCGTAGGCGGGGGGCCTGCGGGATTGATGGCGGCTTCTACGGCAGCAGAGCGCTCGCTTCGTGTTTTGCTCCTGGAAAAGAAGGATAAAGTCGGCCTTAAACTACTGCTTTCCGGAGGAGGACGCGGAAACTTCACACACGACGCCTCTCGAGTAGCGCTCTCTTCCGCTTTCCCCGAGCTAAGACAGCAACGCTTTCTGAAACCCGCTTTCAGCGCCTTGGACAGTTTTGGTTTACGGACATGGTTCTCCGACAACGCGGTGCCTTCTCAGGTGGAAGCATCAGGTAAGGTATTTCCAAGCAGCGGACGTGCCGGGGATTTACTGGAGGCTCTGTACTCTACCTGTAAACGCAATGGAGTCCATATCCGTTGTGAATCCCAAGTAAAATCCATTCAACAGCCGGATTCGAGGGAGGGGCGTTTCTCGCTCAGTACAGCGGACCGATACAGCTATGTTTGCAATGCGGTCATCTTGGCCACCGGCGGCTCTACTTTTAAATTTACAGGTTCTGAAGGAGACGGCTACCGTATGGCCCGCTTGTTAGGCCATCGTATCACCCCTTTGACATCGGCTTTGCAATCCATTGCCTTAAAGGATAAAGATTTAGCAGCCTTAAGCGGACTCAGTCTGGAAGATGTCCAATTAAGCCTGATGGGAAAGCGTTCGGAAGCTGCCGGAAAAAAGAAAATCAGCAGCCGAGGGGAATTACTGTTTACACATTTCGGTCTTTCCGGTCCCGCGGCCTTAAATATATCTCGCTGGTTAACGGAAGAGGCTTTGGCCACACTTCAAATTGATTTTTTACCCGCTCTGTCTTCGGATGCTTTAGAAAAAGATTTCATCTCTTATACACGTCAGTTTCCGAATCGACTGGCTAAGTCCTACCTGCTTGAAAAACTGCCGCAAAGGCTGGGGGAAGTTTTGGTCCATCGTATCTGGCCCGATGCGAAAGAACGAAGCGCTAAGCAATTGGCACACGTTACCAGAGAAGAGCGACTAGGGTTAATAGAGAATCTTAAAGCCTTTTCCGCGCCGATGGGTCCTCCCCGTCCTTATGACCAAGGCATGTTGACGCGAGGCGGCGTCGATTTGCCCGAAATAGAACCCAAGACCATGCAATCCAGACTCTGTCCGGGTCTCTACATTGTCGGCGAACTCTTGGACATTGACGGTCCCGGCGGAGGATACAATCTTCAGTCCGCCTTTTCTACCGGCTACTTGGCCGGGCTATCCGTTAGCCAAAAATGAAAGCTCATCCGAATCCAAGTTCACAAAAAAAGTGCCCGATGCTTTGAAGCCGGGCACTTTTTTCTGTTGTGGTGATCGGGAGAGGCCTCGACCCTCCGACCTGCGGTTTAGGAAACCGACGCTCTATCCACTGAGCTACTCGACCGAATCTTAATGTAGGCTCATTTTAGAAAGACGACAGAGCCTTGTCAAACACCAACGCCGTTCAATCCCTCTTTCATGCAAAAAAGAGGACCCTGCTTATGAGCTGCGAAAGAAACTGGCGGGACAGGAACGGGATGAGAAGATTGCTTTAGAACAACAAAAAAGGGCTGCCCCTCCCATATGCCTTTTTACATACTTTTGAGGCAAGCCCTTAAGCTTCATACGCTCATAGCATCAGTTGTAGGTAAAAACCACTTCTACCTCTGCTGTGACGTCCTGTTCGCCCGGCATTAGCGTGGTGCCGCCCGCCATCGAGGCCTCCACATTCATGTCCCTTGTCTTCAGATACGGGGTATCATAGGAGGGAATCTCCTTGATGCTGAGAACGACCAACTTTCCTTTAATTCCTGCCGCCTTGGCTAAGAGCTCAGCCTTCGCACGAGCGTTCCCAACGGCTGCTTCAAGAGCCTGATCGTATTGGGACTTACCGTCCTTCATGCCGAAACTCACATGGTTGACATTGTTGGCACCGGCCGCAATCGCCGTATCCAGACAACTTGCCACCTTATCTATCTCTTCCAGCTTTACCGTAATCTGATTGCTCACGCGATAGCCCTTGATCTTGTCATAGTCGGCATTGTAATCGTATTCCGGGTAGATGCTGAAATCAGAGGTGGACATGGCGTCCTCTTTAACACCTGCCTTTTTCAAGGCTTCTATAACCGCGTTCATTTTTTTCGCATTTTCTTTAGAGGCCTCAGCCGCTGAAGCGTTTTGTGTCGTGACGCCGAGCGAAAGGATGGCGGTCTCCGCTTTTCCGCTCACCACGGCATTTCCCTGTGTAACAATCACATTTTCTGTCGTCTGTCCGGTGCTCATGGCACTCACTTTCTCGCTTTCAGTCAAACTTTGGCAGGCCAGTAAGCCCAAACCCAAAAGAAATACGCTGATTCCGAGAGTTAAAAATTTTTGTAATGCTTTCATAAAGATTCCTCCTCGTATCGCTGAGCAGTCATGCTGCCTTGCTCTTTACACCTCTAATACGAAGCAAGGCTTTAAAAGGTTACAAATAAAGAAAATTATTGCGCGTTCATCCAAGCAAGAATCTCATCTTTATATTTCTTCAGATAGAAGGAAAGCTTCTCTTTGTATGTCTCCCCTTGTACACCCTCTAAATCGATATCCTCGACCTCCAAGTCTTCAATGACTGAGTCGGGAATGTCTTCCTCATCTTTCAAAAAATCAATCACCTGAGGAATAGACAGGAGTTTTTCTACATCTTTTATTTCCGGTAGCAAGGACTCCAATGTAGCCAAAACATCTGACCGGCTCGTTTCGTGCAGTTTTTCTTCCTCTTCGGAATGCTCCGAATCTGTCAGAAAAAGCGGGGGCTCCTGCTCAAATTCGACTGTCTCCCCTTTTTGTTTTAAGTAAATAATCAGTCCGGCAAAAGCAATCACCAAGATAATCAATAGGGTCAAAAGCTTCTTCATCCAAGCCTCCCCTCCAATCAAGCTTTCATTATAGAATTCGTTTTATTCTAGCAGGACTTTTTAACATGCCTATGACAAGTCCGCGACAAAAACCTTCACGCGGAAGTAAGCTTCTGTTTTCGCAGTCATGAAAAAAGCCTCGCAATCCAAAGATTACAAGGCTTCTTAAATGAACTGATGAGACAACACTTAGTAGAGCTTACCGAATTTACGCGTCAGTTTTCCGACAACGGGAATTTCATATTCAACGTAGGCATAGCTCTTGATAGCCGCCATAACTCCAAAGACAACAAACAGAATATTAAGGATGATGCCTGCAATGCCGGAGAAAGCGGCTATGCCGATTGCGGCCCCGAAACCGCCGGCTGCCACCGCAATAGAAGCGAGGATGGCAATCAGAATACCTAAGACGATGCCGATTAAAAGTCTAACAATAGAGAAAACCAGATTCTGCAGTGCGTGGAATCTAATAAAGGGGCTTTGCTTTTCCATCAAATAAATCACCAGCGGGAAAACCCAAGCGAGATAACTGATATACGGAATCCACATGAGGACCAAGGGAATAATGTAGCAAAGCAGAGCCAAAACATTGGCGTCCATGAAGATAGCACTTGCCTTATGAGGAGGGGCTTGTCTCATCATGACTTATACCTCCGCTGACCACAGGCCGTGCAGGTTGCAGTACTCATAAGCGATCACAGGTCCGTCTTCAACGGTGAAAACCGCTTCCGCTGCTTCGCCGGGTTTCAAGTCAACGCGTTGGGTCTTATTGCCTTGTACGACCGTGATAAAAGTGATGTAGTGTTTTTCTTCCATCGGATGGGCTACACTGCCGACTTTAACGGTGACCTTATTACCCTCGCGCTCGATAACAGGAACGTGCTTCTCTTGAGCCGCGTCAACCGTACCGACTTTTAATTCCTTAAAAGCAGATAGGCAGGCCGCATCGTCGCAATTCAGTAAAAGCTCTACGACCGCGCCGCAATCTTTAGCTTTTAAAACTTTCATTAAGAAATCCTCCTAATATAAATCTCAGTTTTACGTTTTTGCAAAACTACCCTTTTATTATAGCAAACTTTAGTTCTTTTGTGCCTAAAAGGCTTGCTTTAATGAAGCTTTAACATAAAAAGACTTAAAGTGTTTCTTGATACCAGTTCAGTATTTCACACAAACGGCGTTGACGGTGCTTCGGTTTCCCGCTACGACTGAGTTCATGATTCTCCGCCTTAAAAATAAACAGGCGCGTCTTGATACGGCGTAGCTTCAGCGCGGTAAAAAGCTGCTGTGCTTCGGCCAATGGACAACGGTAATCCGCATCCGAATGGATAATCAAGGTCGGCGTTTTTATCTTGTTGACATACTTTAAGGGAGACTGTGCCCACATTTTTTCCGTGTCTTTCCACGGGTCTGCAGCCGTTTGATCGTTGGCAAAAAAGAAACCGATATCCGACATCCCGTACATGCTGAACCAGTTGGAGATCGAACGCTCGGTGATGGCGGTTTTAAAGCGCTCGGTGTGCCCGATAATCCAGTTGGTCATGAAGCCTCCGTACGAACCGCCCATAACCGCCAAGCGCGAGTCATCAATGGCCGGATAACGTTCCAAAACAGTCTCTGTTAGCGCCATCAGATTCGCATAATCACGACCGCCGTAGTCACCGCGAATATCTGCCCAATCACGCCCTTGGCCATCGCTCCCTCTGGGATTTGTATAAAAGATAAAATAACCTTGTGCCGCCAACACCTGCATCTCATGATGCAAAATCTTACCGAATGTCGTTTTAGGTCCGCCATGAATTTGAAGGATGCCTGGATATTTCTTTCCTTCCTCATAGTTCGTCGGTTTAAGCACAAAGGCCTCCAAAACCTCTTCTCCCGAAGGAAATTCAAAACATTCAACAGGCGAAAGTGTGTAATCCGAAAGGCAAGAACTTGTCTCTGTCAGGGCTCGTTCCACACTCTCTTTCAGTTCGTAGATTTCCTGGTTTTTCAGCTCTCGTAAGGCCGTCAGATAGAGAGCATCCGATCCCGCTACAAAAGCCGTAACCGCACCCTCTTCCGAAGTCAAACGCCTTGTCTTCCCTGTCTTATCCATGAATTTTAAATAAGAAGAACTGCCTTCAGTCGCAAGGTAGTAAAGACCAGACTTAGTGCCTTGATAATCACGGCCGCTGCCCAAGAGTACATCGGTCCCCAGCGAATTGCCGTTGATAACCTCCTTACTCAGCAGCCTGACTTCTGCGTTCTCGGCCTGCCAAAGATAGGTATAGCCATCCTCATTCAGACCGTATTTTTCCATGGAGGACGCTGTAAAAATAACATCTTCTCCGGCGAAAGTCGCTCGGCTGAAATTCAAAGGACGGTCCATGAAAATTTCTTGAGTCGAAGCCTTTCCACAGTCATATAAGAAGAGGCGACTGAAAAGCTCCGATACCCCCTGCTTTCTTTCTTGTAAATATAAAAGCCGCCCACGCAATAGGTCCACATCAACTATTTCGCAACAAGTATTTTCCTCTGTAAAGGGAAGGGCTGTTTCCGTAGAAATCTGGTAGTAATAAAGGCGGCTGCGATGTTCGCAGGTATAGCTCTCACCGTTCGCCCAGAAAGGAATTTCAGTAACGATGTGATAATCCTGCTCCTCCTCCCTGTTTTTACGTACTTGCACTTTTTCCGCTTCTGTTTCGGCAGCCTTTAAAGCCCGAGTATAGGGCGTTTCCAAGACCTGTAAGATCAAGTCCCCGTTTTCCAAAACATAATAGTCTTCCAGTTCAAAAGGTAAACTCAACCAAAGCTCCGCTTCGCCGCCCTCCAAATGGATACGATAGACTTTCGTTTCCTCCGAAGCCGGTGAGGGTATGGATTCACGCTCGGCCGTAAAACTCAGGCTCTGCTCATCTATAAAACGAAAATGACTGCCGATGGCTTCACTTGTCAACGCCAAATGGCGCTCCTTGTCCCGGTCATACAACATGATACGCGCCGGATAGCTATTCTTATCCAAATCAACCCTGGCCTGGCGATAAGCCAGATAGCGTTCTTGCGGCGATAACAAAGGATTACTGATAAAGAGAAAGTCATTCAAACTACTCGCTTCTATTTTTTTCATAAAAAATAGCGTCCCCTTTTCTTTTTTTCGATTATAGCCGAGTTTGGCCTGAGAGAGCGTGCCGGATGTCTTCACAAGTCGGGATTTTTAGTCTAATCTAGAATTGTCTTTGTTCCTTTTTACAGGAGGTGCT
>CAYFRY010000027.1:271-571 GCA_964345665.1 uncultured Oscillospiraceae bacterium | reverse complement strand
ATGGGTAGCATCACAATTAATGCACAGTTAGGCAGTTTGGGGGGCGAAATCACCAAACGCCTGTCCGAGACCTTGGGCTTGGAAATCCTTGATATGGATTCGGTTTTGGATCAGTTTTTAGAAGGAAAAGTTCAGAAAAATATTATCACCCTTCTCAAACAAAGCCCTAAATCCTTTTTAACGGACTCCCCTTTTGATTGTACGTTTCTGGAATACTTTGAAGGGATTTTGCGCGATAAGGCCAAGCGTGAAAACTATATTTTGATAAACTTCGGCGGGGCACAATTTATGCGTGATGAT
>CAYFRY010000027.1:0-261 GCA_964345665.1 uncultured Oscillospiraceae bacterium | reverse complement strand
TTTGCCATGCATGTCAAAATTATCTCATCCGTGGAACAACGTACCCAAAGGCTGGCTGACCGCAATAAAGTCAGTGCGGAACGTGCGGGTATGGACATACAACAGGCGGACCGCAAGTATACACGCTACCTCAACACCCTTTTTGGTTTGGACTGTGAGCGTGAAGGGACCTATGACATGATTGTGGCCACAGACAGGGCCAGTGTAATCGGTATCAGTAAAATTATCAGCGACATGTATGAAGACCTTCAAACTCAAATC
>CAYFRY010000026.1:4658-11646 GCA_964345665.1 uncultured Oscillospiraceae bacterium | reverse complement strand
CACGAATATTCGGGTCGGCATAGGCCTGGCTCAGTGTAATATAGGTCTCCGGGCCTTCCGTAAGCGTGATACTTTTGACTTGGCTCAGTAAATTGAAGTCATCATTCGCCGACTTATCCGCATTAATCAAGGCATTAAGAAGGAAGATGGCCGGACGCAGAGTTTTTTTAACCTCTTCGGAAACCACTTCACCCGGAACAGGATTTTCCATGGGTACATTGTAAATCAGGGGAATTTCATGCGGCGCGGTTCGACTGATTTCAAGGATCATTCCCTCTTTGTCCAGCATGACGATTTCACCCTGATAGTCGATATAGCTTACGGGCACGCGCTCCGTGACCTCTATGAGGGCCGTTCCGGGGAATTTGGGGCTGACACGCACGTCTTGAACATAAGGGGACGAAGCTTTGATGCGTTCCTCCGCTCCTCCGTTACGCAGACCAAAAATTCGAGCGATACCTCCTCCCCAACCGGAAAGCAGATGATCACCTTCCTTAACGCCCGAAACATCAATGAGCGCACTTTCGCTGAGATGATAGGCCCCTTCCACTCGGAATCCTTGAACATGGAATTGGGGTAAGTAATAAATTAAGGCCAACAAGGTGATAATAATAAATAAAACTAAACCGAAGCTTTTAACCGTGCTTATCCGGCGCCTGCGTTTCCGATCACGGATACGCTGCCTTTGTACATCTCGCGAAGACAAGGCCTGTTCCTGACTTTCCCTCTGTCTCTGAATCACTTCATCCAAGATACCGAGTTCTTCCTTCGCAGGGGGCTCTTGAGGCCTATCAGTCGCCGTCTCTTCACTTTCAAGCGGGCTGTCTTCAAGATGCCGGGGCACACTTTCAATCAGGGGATCTTCAATCAGAACCTCTTCAGTCAGGGGATCTTCCATCCGCTCAGGCTGAATAGACGCCAAATCGCTTGCAGACGGGCTGCTGAGCGCATCGTTTGGCGAATGAAGAGAAGCGTCTTCCGGCTTCTTTTCATCAGCATTAGGCAGATTGTTTTTCATTGTATCTCCTCAAGTCGTATTACAGACTTTTGTCGCTCAAATAACTTGAGGTAAAAGAGAAATGAATTCTAGGAGAATATACGCCGTTGCATCCCGCCTGGCCAAACTTGCCGCAGCGGCTCCCATCTCAGCCAGTGCTCCGGGAGAGCGACGCAGCTCTTCTATTTTTTCGAACAAAAACAGTCCGTTCAGCGTATCATCCGTTGCACAAAGGCCGGCACCGGCTTCAACAAAGGCCTTGGCATTGTAGCTTTGATGGTCACCCATGGCATGTGGAAAGGGCACTAAAACCATCGGTTTGGCTAAAGCAGCCAACTCCGCACAGGCAATTGCACCTGCGCGACTGATGACAATATCCGCTGCAGCCATGGAGAATACCATATCATAAAGGTATTTTTCAATCTTTAGCCCTTTATATCCCATTAAATCAAGCTTTTCAAGTTCCTTTTGGCACTCTTTGTGGCGTGCCTTCCCACAAGAAAGTAAAATCATGGGGGATTTAAAGTCAGAATCGGCTCTTTCTTCGGCCTTGTAAAGGGCAGCCAATTCTATACTCGCCCGATTAATGCTTCTGGCTCCCAGCGAGCCGCCCGTCGCCAAGATGTAAAACGAATCTTCCGGAATACCCAATTGGGCACGCGCCTCACGCTTGTCTACCTTGAAAAAAATTTCCTGTATTGGATTGCCGGTTAGAACGACTCGTTTTGCCTTGGAAAAATCCGGGGCTGATTTTTCATAGGATATACATGCGACATCAGCACCTCTTGACATCACTTTGTTACCACGTCCAGAGTGAGCGTTTTGTTCATGAATAAGAATCGGTAAACCCAAGCTCTTAGCTGCCCGCAAGAGCGGAGCGGCGACAAAACCGCCCGTCCCTATGACGGCCTTAATATTCTGTTCACGGATCAGACGCTTGCATTGACGGCTTCCCTTAAAAAACTCCCACGTCGCCTTCAAAAATTCCGGAAGATTTCTCTCAAAAGGATAGGCGGCAATATCGACAAAGGGATATCCTTGTCTCGTAGCCAGTTCTTTTTCTATTCCGTCTTTGTTCCCTACAAAGACGATCTCAAGTTCGGGTTTTATTTTTTTCAAACCCTCCGCAATCGCCAAGGCAGGATTGACATGCCCTGAGGTCCCCCCACCCGCTATGGCTATTCTAATAGGATTCGAATCTGTTTTAGTCGGCATCTTTTTGCTTTCTCAGGCCGGCGTTGGCACGAAGAGGCTTTGTCCCACGCTCACGCGGCGCATACTTAGAAACCGAAAGAAGAAAACCTATGCCGACCAGGAAAAAGATGTTGGAAGTACCACCATAGCTGAAGAGCGGCAAGCTAATTCCGGTCGGGGGGATGACCATGAGATTAACCGCTATACTCAAAAAAGCCTGTATCGCTATGATTGAAGAAAAGCCCAGGGCCATAATCTGCATATAAATAGACTGTGTTTTTAGGGTAATCATAATACCCATAATAAAGAAAAGTACAAAAAGCAAAACCACTGTGGTAGAGCCTATGAAACCGAGTTCTTCACCGATATTGGAAAAAACATAGTCGTTATGAATTTCCGGAAGCCAACCGAATTTTTGTCTGCCGAGCCCCAGGCCGGAACCGGTAAAGCCGCCCGAACCAATGCTGATTAAAGCATGTCTGGACTGATAGCTTTCATCGCCTGTCGCTTCATCACCGGAAAAAACGTTCAGACGCGTCAAAATATGCTTGGTTTGAGGACTGCTCTCTATGTATTCATTAATCTGTGTCGAAAAAGTCGCATAAATCGAGAACAGCAAAACGATCACGGCAAGCATTGTGCCCAAAAGCAGCAACCATGAGCGCGGCCTAATACCTGCTCCCAAGAAAACGATGATGGTCGTCAGAAGAATAATGATAATAGCCGACCAGTGCGACTGCTGGCTGATGAGAACACACCACAGAAGAACCGCAGCACCCGGAAAAATAAAGTCATAATATAAGTCTTTGAATATTTGTCTTCGTGCCGTCTTGGCCACCAGAAGGCCCTTTGAACGCATTTTTCGAATAGTGGAATAATAAACGGCACCACAGTAAACCGTGGCCAGTTTAGCGATCTCCGAAGGCTGAAAAGTCATGTCGGGCAAAACCAAAAGGGGTAGCCAACGTCTCTGGCCGTTTACCTCTTGTCCGATTCCGGGAATTAGGACAAGGATGAGTAAAACCAGGGTAATCACATAGACCAGGACCGCCATCCACACATGATTCCAACGTCTGGGATTAATACGGCTGAGCAGATACATCACCACCAAGGCCAGCAAAGTAAAAAGGACTTGTCTGGAGACCAAAGCGGTTGCGCTGCCGTCCTCTTGAATGGAATTCGTCATACTGGCGGAAAAAAGCATAATCATACCGAAACAAAGTAAGACAATAACCGTAATCAGCAAGCCCAAGTGGACACGACGCGGTGGTCTGAAATGTATCGAATCCGTACTGACTTCCCGCTCTTTCAGTTCGATTTCCATTCCCGCCTTGAGTGCGGCCTCCCGGGATAAATCGGAAGCCAATTCTTCTGCCGTCGGAGGTTTAGTCTGCTCGATAGGCACCACAAAACGACTGCTTCGTTTCGCTAAAGGCGGTTGAACCCTTAAAAGCTCTTCCTGCCGCTTGCGCAGTTTGGCAATACGCTTTTCTCTTTTTTGTTCTTGACGAACAGAGCTTTTAGCCTTTCGCACACCGCGTTCGGGCGTATCAAAGTTCACCTGCACTTTCGGCGCAGTACTCTTCGCTTTCTTCGTTCGCTTGTTCTTTCTAGAAGCCATTATTCTCCTTTTGCAAGATCCTCTTCAGAATACTCGTATTATAACAGAGCCCAAAGACCCAGGACGGAACCCAGAAGGGCTACTGTCGAAAAGACGAGCACGACTTTATTCTCTGACCAGCCGCCCAATTCAAAATGATGATGTATCGGTGACATGCGAAAAATGCGCTGGCCCTTTGTCGCCTTAAAATAAATACCTTGAATAACCACCGACATCGCCTCTGCCAGATAAATCACGCCTGAAAACAAAAGCAACCAAGGCGCATTTAACAGGACGACTGAGGCCGTGTAGAGCGCACCTATGGCAAGCGAACCCGTATCCCCCATGAAGATCTTCGCGGGATGGTGGTTATAGAGCAGAAAACCCAGCAGACCGCCGATCAGAGCCATGAGCAGGTACATCAATCCCTCTCCCATACGCGGATCGAACTGCCTGTGTACATGAATCATATAAACCAGACTGAGGAATACAGGAAGGCTTAAAGTCGAGAGCAAGCCGTCAACACCGTCGGTCAAATTAACCGCATTGATAGTAAAGTACATGAAAACAATAAGAAAAAGTCCATAAAGCGGTTTCCACATACCCGTGACCAAAGATGGGCCGAGGCCGAAGGGCCAATAAATCATGACGCTGCCCGGCATGAAATAAAGATAATAGACAACAAATGCACCGCAAATCAGCAGCATGGGTATAGTTTTTTGGATGCGACTGAGGCCGTTTTTATTGATTCTTACCTTAATGTAGTCATCCATAAAGCCGATAATCGCCATGGCAAAGGTAAGCAAAAGCGTCATAATCAGTGCGGGAGAAGGCTGAAACAAAGCCAGCACCAAGCCTAAGAAGAAAACGGGAGGGATAAACATTAAAGCTCCCATATTCGGAGTACCCGATTTGGACCAATGCGTCTTCGGCCCTTCTTCTCTCACGGTCTGACCGAAGTGCATCTTCTTCAAGACCGGAATCAGGAAACGACCGCTAATCGCGGCGATTAAAAAAACAACAGGAATAATCAGGCTATACCAAGACACTAGACATCTTCCTCCATGACTCGCCAAGCCTCTTCACCCAGTTTATCCATGGCAAAAGAATGCGAGGCTTTAACCAGCAGTATATCATGCGGCCTTAAGACCGGTAAAAGAGCGCCGCTCAGCGATTCTCGGTCCGGGAAGCAATGCAATTCCGTCAGGGTTCCTGACGTCCCCATTTGTTCCAAACGGCAAGCTTCAGCCATGTCTTCGGCCCAAGGCCCGCAGAGGTAAGCCAAATCGGGGCGGGTGCGTCCGATATCTCTGCCGATTTCACGGTGTAAACGGAGGCTTTCGTGACCCAATTCGTTGACACAACCCAAGGCGGCAATCGTTCGCCCGGAACCGTTTCGGCCCAGCTCCTTTAAATAGGCCAAAGCGGCACGCATAGCCTCCGGGCTGGCGTTATAGCTGTCATCAATAAGCGTAAATGAGTTACCTTCGCGTTTTTTCTGTCTTGCCCCTGTCGATTGATATCTGAGAAGACCCTCCTGTACCTCCCTGGCCGAAAGGCCGAGAAAAGCCGCTGTGAGCATAGCAAAAAGTGCATTTTGAACCATGTGACGACCGTAGCTGTTCAATGAAAATGCCGTTCCGTCGGGGATAGATTTGTTTAAAAGCTCAGAGT
This sequence comes from uncultured Oscillospiraceae bacterium, assembly GCA_964345665.1. Taxonomy (GTDB): domain Bacteria; phylum Bacillota; class Clostridia; order Saccharofermentanales; family Fastidiosipilaceae; genus JAXGQD01. The sequence continues at coordinate 6,181 of CAYFRY010000026.1, read as the reverse complement.
GCTCCCCTTTCCAAGAAGAAACAAAATAGCTTTGATCGGCTTCAAAACGAAGTTCTTTTGCCTGCAGTAAAGGCCAATCGGACAAATGCTCAGGTAGCCGTTCGGTCTCAATCCCTATAAAGGCCAGTTTCTGTTTTTTAGAGTGAAGACGTCTGAGCAAGTCTTCGCCCTTCGCCGCTTCCATTAAACTGGAATCATCGGCATTTAAAATCAACAGGCCTCCCTCTCGCAACTTGTTCGCCAGGACCAATTTTTCTTGTGTCAATGCGGCTTGGGAACCGAAATATTCAATATGTGAGTGACCGATCATGGTTATCATCGCGATATCCGGTTTGACCATGTCGGAAAGTCTGGCCATTTCCCCCGACTCACCGATTCCGAGCTCAATCACCAGTGCTTCGGCCTCCTCATCCGTAGCGAAAAGCGTTTGCGCAACCCCGATTTCATTATTTAAATTGGCTTCTGTTTTAGAAGCATGAAGGGAAGACAGTGCCGCGAAGACCATGTCGCGCGTGGAGGTTTTTCCAACACTACCGCTGACCGCTATTATTTTGCCCGATAAATGCTGTCGATAATATGCAGCTAAAGCTTTAAAAGCCTGAAAAGTATCTTTCACTAACCAAAGACAGGCACCCGGAGCCAGGCGCTTCGCCTGCTCAAGGTCCGAAACACAGAGTACGGAGGCGCCTTTAGCTACGGCCTGATCTAAAAAGCGATGTGCGTCAAAACGCTCACCGCGCAGGGCGACGAAAAGATTACCCGCCTCTATTTGACGCGTATCGCTGGATACTCCGGTACTCCGCTCTTCTCCTGTTCCAAAAAGCAGGTCCCCGCCCAATGCCTCAAGCAAGTCGCTCATCTTGTATTGTTTTTTCATCTATTTCTTACCTGCTCTTTCTTCTAAAGCAGCCAAGGCAACTTCATATTCCGAAAAAGGTTCCGTACTGTAGGCATCAATATGGTAAGCTTCGTTCGCTTTGCCAGTGAGAACCACCAAATCACCCGGCCGAGCCATAGCGACAATCTGAGCAATCGCTTCTTTCCGGTCCTCTATGCAATTGAAATGAAAGCGAGCAGGGTCCAACATTTGTGTCATCGTTTGTAAGATGGCCGCCGCGCCCTCTGATCTGGAGTTGCTGACGGTAAAAATAACCCGATCCGCATAAGTTGTGGCGACCTTGGCCAGCTCCTGACGTAAGGAAGAAGAGCGGTCCCCTCCCGCACTGGCCAAAAGCAGAAGTCTCCCCCGGCAGTAAGGCCTTAAGGATTGCAAAAGGCTTTTCATCTGGGAAGGCGACCAGGCCCGGTCGATGAGTAAAGTAAAATCTTCTCCCTCATTTTCAAGGGACAAAACCAACTCCGAATAGCCGGGCAGGCTCAAGTGTGCCAAATAGTTTTTTACAAAATATGAATCGAGCTGTTTGTGATAAGCCCAGGCAAGCAGCGACAGTGCATTATAAACTTGATGACGCCCGGGCAAGGCCACAAAATACCGCAGACTTTGACCGTCCGGATAATCCACA
>CAYFRY010000026.1:2985-4648 GCA_964345665.1 uncultured Oscillospiraceae bacterium | reverse complement strand
GTTCACGCGCGCGAATGTCCGCTGTCGTCTCAATGCCGTAAGTCAAACTGCGTTTACGAAGTAACAGCAGCTCCGGGTGTACCTCCGCTTCCAAGGCATCCGCATTGATGAGGTAGAAACAATCCTCGCCTCCCAAGTGTATAGCCAAGCGTAGGTCCTCAAGATTCGCATGCAAGACAGTACAGGTATCAGGCTGTAGAAAACGTCCCCTCTTGAGAGCCAAATCCTTATAACTGAAGGGTAAGATGACTTCCCCTTCCTGAAGTTCACTGATAGCGGCACAAATGTCCGTCATTTCGGGGTGGTTACGAGGCAGATAACGCTTATGGCCAAGGCTCAGAATTTGCATATCATCAATCAGGCTGACTTGTCTCTCAAGTTGACAAAGTAGATTATAGAGCATGTGCCCACAGCTACCTTTTCCGATTTCACCGATAAACAAGTGAAGGCTCAGTTTATCCAAAGAGAAAGGATAAAAATTACAGCTGACAAAGGCCAGGGCCTCGCGTGTATCGGCTACGGTCACAACGGCTAAGTCCGGTAATTCTTCCTTTATCAGTGCCTGTACTTCCGGACTGAGTTCTGTTTGGACAAGCACCGCACTGACTTTACGCTTAATAGCCTCGGCCAAGTAGTCGTGTCCATCTAATTGCTCACCTACAAGGCAAACCAAAAGACTTCCCTCCAAAACACGGCGCGAGTCATAAACAATTTGGCTGATTTCTGTCTGTGCAGAACCCGAGAATTTCAATATCGGATAATCTTTTAAAAGCTCATAGAGTTTCAACGGTTTTCCCCTTCTGCCCTTACTCCAACCATACTTTTACGATAGTGTATTTCAAAACGGTTTTTCCCGATTCAATGGATTGCTGGGTTACTTTACCTTCCGGATTCCCTTGTACCAAAAGATTAAGTCCCATTTCTTCCGCCAACCTATAGGCTCCCTCGTAACTCAAATTCGTGAAACCGGGAACCGTGGCCAGTTCAGTCATCGGCTGCCCTGAATGGCTGATGTAAATCGTGCCACGGTTATTCATCAGTTCACCCGGATTGGGGTATTGATATTTCACTTCGGCGTCTGCGGGTGCGTCGGGTTCCTTGTCCAGTAAAATGCCGTAGGGCAGGGTCGCGCGACCTGCAAACTGATACTTATAATCACTTAGATCGGGCACGTATCTTTTATAAAACAATTGGCCGAAGCCACGGGCGGATTGTCTCGGTACACCGAGCTGCTCCAAAGCGTAGCTGGCCGCTTGCGCAGACATTTTCGCTGTCGTCAGGGAAAAGATATTGGAGCTCGGCTCATGTAAAGCAGCAAGTACGATGACTTTAGGATCGTCATAGGGCGCCACGTTGACAAAAGAGATATCTTTTAGAGCGTCGTAGTCTCCATGGTTGGAGGTCGAGGTCTTACCCGCCGAATAGTAGCCGGGTGTTTCCCCTTCAGGCGTACCCTCCCAGGAATCCACCAGCTCACGCATGTAATCCATAACCGTCGCTGCCGTTTCGGTCGAGATGACACGTCGTACCACTTTGGGCTTGATATCTTTTACAACCATGCCTTGATCATCCACATAAGCATCCACCACTTGCGGGGTCATCAAAAGGCCTCCGTTGGCAATGACCGCTACCGCATTGATAAGATGCAAGGGCGTGATGGCAC
>CAYFRY010000026.1:0-2975 GCA_964345665.1 uncultured Oscillospiraceae bacterium | reverse complement strand
GTTAGTTAAGTCAATCTGCATTCGTGTCGCTTCCGGATGAAGCCATGGCAAGGATTCTGCAGGTAAGTCGATACCGGTTTTTTCCTGATGGCCAAAGGCACGGGCATACTCATAGAAGGTCTCCATCCCCATTATTTCAGAAAGCTGTACCATGACGGGGTTACAGGAACGCACAAGGGCCATGCGGACGGTTTCCATGCCATGCCCGCTGACCGACCAACAAGAAATCGGATAGGCATCAAAGCCTTCTACCCAGATGGGAGCATCACTGAACAGCTGCTCTTCCGTATAGATATTTTCTTCTTTGGCCATAGCCACCGTCAGGCACTTGTATGTTGATCCGGGCTCATACAAGTACTGTGTCGCGCGGTTCCTCCAAAATTCTTTAAATAGGAAATCCATGTCTTCCGTTTTATTAAAAGGATCCCAGGTCCTTGGATTTTGCCCTTCCGGGACGGCATAAGGATCGTTCAGGTCGAAAGAGGTATGATTGGCCATAGCCAAAACGGCACCCGTATTAGGGTCCATGACAATGATCTCTGCACCGGCTTTGGCATTATAGGTCTCCGCGTACTGCTTGGCTAACTTCTGACAATAAGCTTGAATACGAGAGTTAATGTGGAGTTTTAAATGATTGGGTTCTACGGCCGCCTGATCGGTTCCTCTTGTGAAGGGAAGCTCACGTCCGCTGTAGTTATCGATTTGACGATAGGAGTAGCCCGGCCTGCCACTTAGTTCATTATCATAATAGGCTTCAAGGCCCATAACGCCGGAGAGGTTATCCTCTGTCTTCGAGGCAAAACCTATTACACTGGCCGCTATATCTTCGGCAGGATAACTGCGCCTCATAACCGGGTCAATCACGACACCGAAGACATCCTTCTCCGCTAAATACTCGCGTAGATTCGCTATCGTTTCAGCATCCACATTCTTTTTTAACTGGATATAAACCGATTCCTCATCCTTCATGTATTCACTCATTTTATCCTGCTCGATATGAAGGATGTTCGCAATTTCCGCCGCCAATTCCACAGCCTTGGGGGCTTCTGCACCTGAAAGCCAAGAACGCAGGGAACGTGGCGTGAAACCTACCGTATAATCATAAGTGGTAATGGCGAGAGGAAGGCCAGTACTGTCATAAATCGCCCCACGCTCCGGGTAGACGGGCACCTTTTCATAACGTAAAATCGCCGCGTCTCTCACGTAGTCTTCGTGGTGAATGATTTGTATATTGAAAAGCGTAAGAATAAGATACAAGGCGAAAAGAATGGTCATGACACCGACCAACATAATACCGCCACGCGTTCCTGCCACCGTTTTCGGGTAAGGATTATAACGGATGACGTGTCTTCCTCGCGAAGGGCGCTCCCTGTCCATTTTACGCCTGCGATTACGTCTGGCATTGCTGTATCTGTTATGTGTTCTTCTCATGACTAGTACTAGTCCCTTTTTTAAATTTCTTCCGCTGCACCGTCAGCTCCGGCGTCTATTATAACGGATTATATAACAAAGACCTGTACTCAACAGTTTGTGGAGTGCAGGTCCCATCAACTTGCCTTCGTTCACCTCAGTCTTGTAGGCTCCTGAAGTAAGCTTCTATATTGTTGTAAGCCGCCTCTTCAACCGGGCTCAGTTCGGCTGAATTCTCGGAATCCACCTGCCCCTGTAGGAGAAGTTTATCTTTTTTCGGCACGGCTAAATAAATAATCTGATCCGGCCCGGGCTCCTGGAAGCCGAGTAAAATCGCTTTCGCACGAATGGCTTCCAAATCCGTCAACTGAATGATTTCACTTTGTTTCTGCACGTTCATGATTTGGGCCTTGGAAATGGATTTTTGTAACTGCGCATTGGCAAAATTCAGCTCGACGACTTTGGACTGATTCATCAAAAGAAGCAGCAACATCACACTGATGGCAAAAATAGCAATCACCAGTTGCACCATCCTCTTGGCCCTGGCTTGCGCTTTCGCTCGGTATTGTGCCTTTTCCTGTATGTATCGCTTACTGTCCGTCTTTTTCTTAGGGGCTAACATCAGCGTCCTCTTTCGTTCGCTCGGCTTCTCGTCTTGAACGGAGGGTAAGTCGAATTCTTTCATGGCCAGGTTTCCTCTATTCACCGTTTTCTCCTTCTGTCCTTCGTTCGAAAACTCTTAATCGCGCAGATCTTGCGCGAGGGTTCCTCATATTTTCGTCTTCTTTTGCCACAAAGCCACGTCTATCCACTATACGCCCCAAGGGTTTTAAACCGCAAACACAGGGTAAGTTGCGAGGACAGCTACAAGGGTTCTCCCACTCTTTAAATCGTTGCTTCACAAGGCGATCTTCCAAGGAGTGGAAAGTAATAATACAGACTCTGGCACCAGGGTTTAAAAGATTCGGGACTTGATCCAGCAAGTCTTCAAGGGCGCCCAGTTCATCGTTTACGGCAATGCGTAAAGCCTGAAAACTTCTCTTGGCCGGGTGTTTTTCTCGGCGAGCCTGAGCAGGCATCGCTTTGCCAATGACTTCCGCTAAATCAAGCGTTCTTTCAAACGATTTCTGCGACCTTCGTTTTACAATTGCTGTGGCTACGGAAGCCGCGTAGCGTTCTTCACCGTAGTCCTTAAAGATGCGTTTGAGTTCCTCGGCCGAGGCGTTGTTGACCAAGTCCGCCGCGGTCAGCTTCTGCTCAGGATTCATGCGCATATCGAGTGGGCCGTCTATTCGAAAGGCAAAACCTCTTTCTCCGGTATCCAACTGATGGGAGGAAACGCCCAAATCGGCTAAAATACCGTCGATTTTACTCTGTTGCTCTGCTTCCAAAAGCTTCTTCAGATCTCTGAAATCACCTGTAAGAACTTTGTAATTCCCTTGTATTTTTAGGCTTTCAAAGTGCAAGGACGCCGCCATTAGGGCGTCTGGGTCTTTGTCCAGGGCGAAAAGTTTACCGTCCGCACCCAGTTTTTTTAAGATGCCGGAGGAGTGTCCCCCGCCACC
>CAYFRY010000025.1:0-11817 GCA_964345665.1 uncultured Oscillospiraceae bacterium | reverse complement strand
CATACTGGCTGTCGCCGGCACTGATCGCATTGGTCGGGCACTCAGCTTCGCAAGCTCCGCAGGAAATACATGAATCAGAAATAATATACGCCATTTTCAATCCTCCAATTATTGCGCTTACTCACCCTCGCACAGCGGTGAAGGAGCCTAGCGCTCACAATCCTTGAACACTTCGTTCGCTCTTATTCTAACAAAGCGATTCGGACGGGGCAATGTCAAATGTTATAAGTTAGACACCGCTCACTGCGTTATTTCGCCGTTTTCTTTTTTTCACGACGCTTTCCTCCTCGACGGCCTCGTGTACGAGGCTTAGATTCGCGCGCCGACTTAGCCGCCCGTTCTGCACCATTGCTCACCTCGTCCGCTGCAATCTTATTTGATTTCTGATTCTGACAAGGGCTGATTTTCTCGGGAGAACTTGCTGCTTCCGTCTCCGCTTTCTGCTGTACTTTTCGTTTCGCCGCTTCATTGGTCAACGGCTTTTGGAAGGATAAATCTTCAAAGGCAAAGGGTAAAACCTCTTCACCGTTCACACCGTAAACCGAAACCGAGGCGCGCTCGCGTAATAAATCTACCGAAATCACGCGGCCTTCACCCATGGGCGAAACCACAGTAGCCCCCTGTTTAGGCGCCAATTTACGCGCCTCCTCATAGGCCTCTTGCTCATATTTCAGACAGCAGAGCAAACGCCCGCAGGAGCCGGAAATTTTAGCCGGACTCATGGATAGATTCTGCGCTTTCGCCATCTTCACGGAAACGGGGACAAAATCATCCAAAAAGGTCGAACAACAAAATGTACGGCCGCAGATACCGACACCGCCCACCATACGTGCTTCGTCGCGCGTTCCGATTTGGCGCAATTCAATCCGACGGTGAAAGGTGGTCGCCAAATCTTTGACCAACTCTCTGAAATCCACACGATTATCGGATAAAAAATAAAAAACAATCTTTTGTCTGTCGAAAGTATATTCCACATCGACTAAATTCATATCCAGCCCATGTGCCTCAATACGCTCACGGCAAATATCGAAAGCACGTAGCTCGTTTTCTCTGTTTTCCTGATACAAAGCCTCATCTTCGGCATTCGCTAAACGCAAAATCGGACGCAAGTCACCGAAAAGCTGATCCTCTGTCTTTTCATGGGCCGCAAACGACGCGATACCATATTCAATTCCTTTCGCGGTCTCCACGATGACCGCATCACCGGCTTCTATCTCTAAATCTCCCGGATCGAAATCATAGGATTTACCCACCCCATGAAATTTCACTCCAACCACTTTTGGCATATCAAACTCCTGACCTCTACGGCCTAATAATCACTCGTCTTTTCAATCTTTCGCTTCGCAAACGAAAAGAAAAACTGAACGCTTCGTTTCATTATAACTTATTTATTCATTTTCTATCTTCCGAAAAATCGAGCAAAAGTGCACAAACCGCCATTTCAAAGTTCTCATTGACCTGACGGCCGCGTTGCATATTGTCCAAACGAAGAAGCAAGTGCTCCAAATCCGCAGTATCGTAGGAAGCCTCACGTCGGACTTGATCTAAACCTTTCACCAAGTCCCGATTGATCACTTGATCCAAGGCAGCCCCTTTGGTCAGAGCCAAAAGGTCGCGTAAAAAACTCTGTAAAATCAGAATGACTTCACCGTATCTTTCCTTCTCGGCGTTTAAAAAATCAAATTCCTGTGTCAGAAGAAGGTGACGCGGCAGGCGCGACCAGCTTGAAAAATGTTCCCATAAATCAGCGCGAAGTTCCATAAACCAGCTCGACTCTAAAATCGCCAAGGCTTTACCGGGAGCACCGTTACTCAAAGCATTAAGCAAAACGGCCTGTTCTAAATCTACGCTTTGACCCGAATGCGCCAAACATTTTTGTAAGTCTTCAGTAGAAAGAGGCATTAGTTTCAAGGGCTGCACTCTCGAGCGCACGGTCGGTAAAAGCTTCTCTTCTGAAGCGATGGTCAGAATGATGTAGACATAAGGAGGAGGTTCTTCCAAGGTTTTAAGCAAGGCATTTTGGCCCTGCTCATTAAGCGCATCGGCTGAAATCAAATAGACTTTACTCTGTCCTATCTGCGGTTTTTTTATCACATCGCTCAAAACCTGCTCTCGGATTTGAGCGACTTTCAGTGTTTTTTCTCCTTCGGCAGGAAGCATCTCAATGTAGTCCGGATGACTTCGGGCTATAAAATAACGACAGGCCGCGCACGAGCCGCAAGCCTGTCCGTCTTTCGTATTTTGACATAAAATACTTTGAGCCAAGTCTTTGGCCAAAGCCTGTTTTCCTGATCCGGGCGCACCGCTAATCAGCAGTGCTTGACCGCTTTTATTACGAATCCATATCCTAGCCTGTTCCGTGGCCTTGTGATGGAGGGGCATTACATTTTCTCAAAGTATTCGACATTAAGGACAAATACAGTTGCACCGCCAATAGTCACTTCCACAGGATAAGGAATGTAAGCGCCGCCCATTGAAGAAGGCGTAACATTTGTATTAATGGCCGCTTTTCTCGAGGAAGAGTATTTCCTGACAATACCCAAGACTTCCTCCAACTGCTCATCTTCAACCACAATCATCAGTGTGGTATTTCCGGAACGTAAAAAACCACCGGACGAATTGAGCTTGGTCACACGATAGCCGCTCATATTGAGTTCAGCCATTAAACGCGGGCTATCTTCGTCATGTACGATTGCATAAGTAAGTTTCATCCTTGTCCTCCCTGCGTGCACCGAGCACATTTCTACTTAAAATTATACCCCAAATTTTAAGTCTAGTCTTTCCTTCAAGGCAAGTATAAGCTGATTAAAAATCTCTCCTTCCGGCAAAGCACCGTCCAAAACCAAAAACCGCCCCGGCTCAGCGGCCGCAAGCTCTAAATAGCCTTGCCGTACACGCTCCATGAAGGCCTTTCCTTCCGATTCAATACGGTCCGCCTCTTCACCGTCGCGCTTGCTCATGCGCCGTAAGGCCATCTCAACCGGAAGGTCCACCAGAATCGTTAAATCAGGTCTTGTTTCACCCACGCTCCAGTCCACCAAAGTTTGCATACGCTCGGCGCCCAAGCCTCTTCCATAGCCTTGATAAGCTAAAGTCGAATCGTAGAAGCGATCGCAGATGACTGTCTCGCAACGCTCCAAAGCGGGACGAATCAAGGAACGAACCAGTTCCGCACGGGCTGCAAAAAACAAAAACAACTCCGCCTCGGGAGACATGCCGCCTTCTTTATCTAAGAGCAAATAACGAATCTTTTCGCCCAGCTCCGTTCCTCCGGGCTCACGCAATACCTGATGCTTCATTTCATTTAAAGCCAGTCATTCGGAAAGGAGGCGCAACTGCGTGCTTTTTCCACTCCCATCTATCCCTTCAAAACTGATAAAACATCTCATCTCGGTCAGCGTCCTCTGAAACGCTTGAAGAAGGCCGTTATTCCTCTATTTTCGGCTGCCGACTCTTTTTCTTTACGCGCTTTCTCCCGGACTTGGCGCTCTCGGATTTCTTCTTGTTCCAAGACCCAATCCTCTTCACGTTCTTTAATCATGTCGTAATAGGCCGTGTAACTTTGAGGGTTGTTACGCAAATAAGCATTAGCCAACTCAATGATGCCGACCCCTTTACCCCAGTCGAAAACTTCAGCATCTACCGGAATTCGGATGGACAGATCGGCTTTTTCACGCTGGAAGGCTTCCAGTTGCTCTGACATACCGCCCATGGATTGGACAACGATGTCGACCGGGTTCTTGGGATTAAGCTCATCGGGAGGAGAAACATGTGAAAGTGCCAGCACGACATCGATAAGCTGACGATTGAAAATCGGACTGGGAATATTGAGTCGAACCCCACCGTCAACCAGGATGTAATCGTCCATGCTTACGGCAGATATAGCCAGGGGAAATGCGGCGGAAGCCGCAATAGCCTCCCCTATAGGAATGTCTTTTTCATAATAATCGACGCCTTCCATCCCATTAAACCAAGCGGCTTGGTTGGAAAAAACAACGGGCCGCAGACTGCGAATGTCCACGCTGACAAAAGCTGCCGGCATTTTCAAATCGGAAAGTCTCTCTATGCCGATCGCCTTGAAACGCTCTGAGAAAAACTCGATTAATTGCTGTGCATCCACCATACCGGTCGTCTCCGTGCTTTTCGGAAACAGCATGCGGATATTAGGCTTGAAAAGCCCCAGTTCCACCATAGCTTCTTCGGAGTCCAAGAGCTGTTTTTCCACCTCTGCAGCCTCCAAACCGGCAGCAACCAAAGCCGCCACCGCAGCGCCCATCGAGGTCCCCGCCACGGCGGTCAGCGGAATAGACCTCTTCTCTAAATCACGCAAAATCGCGACCTGCGAAAACGAACGTACACCACCGCCCGAAAAAGCGACACCCAAGGTTACCGGGTCCGGCCCGTGATGCGATGAAAAATTATTATAAGCAACACTCATGGTTAAGCGACTCCTTTAAGACCTTAAGTTTAGCGTAATTCTCCCGGCCAGTACAGAGGGATACCCGGAGGATAAATCACTTCAAGAAGATCTTCAGCCCCGGCATGTCCACTCAACGTTCTCATCAAGGCGGCATGTAAATCCCTACCCGAAAGCGTCTTTTCGACAGACAATCCTAAACCTGAAAGGACGGCGAAAGTCTCTCGATCCCTGACCCTCAAGCACTCTCTTGCATCCTGCGTGTGATGTAAAGACCGGCAATCCAAGAGGTCGGCAATAGCTGCACTTAATTCTGCCTACGCCTTCGCTTCCGTTAACAAAGAAGGAATAAAAACACAGCGCCTGAGATCCGAGAACTCACACTGAATACCTTTTCGCCTTAAAAAGGCTTCTGCCTCATGACCACTGGTGTAATGCGAAAAATCGATAACCAGGCGCAGCGGGTCGCGCTGTAAAGGCCTGTGAATAGTCGAACGAAAAGAATCACCCAAAACCTTCATCTCCGGAGGAAGAGAGTCACGCAGCTCTTGAATGGCTTTGTTTTGCCGTAAAAAGGCGACTTTACCCTCCGCTTCTAAATAAGCCCTGGCCCAATCCGCAGCCGCAGCGACATAGAGTGGTGGCGATGAAGTGCGCAGTACCGCCAAGGCCGCATCAAGCCGGGGCAAGAAATCCTCACGCTTTACGTGTAAATAAGCGGCAGGCGTTACCGCGGGCAGGGTTTTATGTGCCGACATCACCTGAACATCACCGTAAAGGCGCCACTGAGGCAAGACATGCAGGTGGGCCGAATGCGCCGCATCCACAAACAAAAGGCAATTATATTTCCGGCAAAGCTCCTCCAAAGACTCAAGCGCTACGATATGCCCGTAGTAATCCGGTGCGGTGGCAACGACAAGACGAATCTCCGGATGCCGCTTCAAGACTGCTTCATAGTCGGACAGTTCCGGATAGCTAAGTGGCGAGCTCTGTCCTCCTTCTTTTGTCGCGGTAGCGAAATGCACATTAAGGCTGAAACGTTGAGCCGCATAGACAAAGGCACGGTGTATAGGTCTTGGCAAAAGAATACTCCCGCCCTCACCGGCTAAGGCCATGAGAACAGCGAAAATGCCTTGACTGCTCCCCTCGGTCAAAAACCTGCTTTCTTTTGCGCCGAAAAAGCGTGCGGCCAGGGACTGAGCCTTACGTACCGGACCGTGTTCAGAGGGGTCATTCAGATCATCGGTCGTTTTCAGCTCTGTTACATCAAGCTTAGAGAACGCGGGAAGATCCGGACCTCCTGCGGGCATATGAAATGAACGGAGACCTTTATCCCTGTATGAAGAAAGCGCCTCAAACAAAGGCGCTTTAACCGGTTTATTCATTTTAAATAAGGGCACTTTATTCATTGGGTTTAAGTGCTTAGAAATCCAGCTTGATGGTATGGATATCGGCAATTTCCAACCAGATTTCTTTTTCGATGCGGTCATTATCACGCTTGATATCGTCCAAAGTTTCCGCCATTTTCGACTCTTTTTGATAGTTATAGCTCTGCTGTTTCAAGCGATTGCGGTTGTTGGCACGGCTATCGGCACGATTGTCTGAGCGATTCTTGTTTCGGTTCGAACGAGTCTGATTCAATTGATCGCCTCTCTTCGCTTTCGTTTCATCCGCTACGACATGCTTGCGATTTCGGGATCGAGGCTGTCTTTGACCGGCCTGACCTTTTATGGATTCACGCTTACCGCTGCCGCCGGCTTGAGTTCCTGCCTGGTTCCCGGCTTGAGCTTGACCGGAACGCTTATTCTGAGACGGATTAGAACGTTCTTTCTGTCCCTCTTTATTACGATCGCGTGTATCCTGCACACGACCTCCGCGCCTTTTACGATTACTGCGCCCTTGTCTGCCTTCCGTATAAACCGGTTCATTCTTACGCTCTTGCTGACGGTTTTGGGGCTGAACTTGGTCAGAAGCCGGTCGATTTTCTTGTTTATCCGTCATATTATCTCCTCATACAGCAGCTTTCAAAACATGCAAAGCGCTGTGAATTCGCTTTATCCATTCATTTATTGTAGCACGGATTGAGTCTCAAGTCCGCTTTTACCCGCCGGAGCAAGTCCTTGAAAGCATTTAGACTTTACAAAAATAAACCTAATCCGTAAAAACAGTTCAGGAGAGAGGACGACTATCGATTAATTGTTGCAAGTTTCTTTCAATTTGCAATAAAACCTATAATAAGTTTGCGAAAGCGAGGTAGACTCACTAAACTGAGGACATGAACGAGAACAAAGAAGATTTAAAGAATACCTTCCCGCCCGAAGAAGCAAGAGAGGGCTCCGAAGCCGAAGCGGAGAGAACGGAATCCACAAAGGCCGCACCTTCACCGGAGCTTTTTTCGGAAACCCTTTCCCAAAATAAAAAGAAAAAAATCTACTCCGCTTTCAGTCTTTTGGGTGACGGAAGCCCGGAAGAAATAGGCGCACGGATTTTGGAGCATAAGCGTAAAAAAACCATTCGGATTGCGCTCGGGCTCGCTGTCAGCCTTTTAAGTTTGACCCTCTTCTTTTTATGGTGGAATTCTCCGAAGCAGGAAATATCACGACACATTAAAGATCAACAGTTGGGCAAAGCGATTGCGGTCTTTGAAGAAAAACTAAGCGGAAAAGAAGCAGCGCAAGAAAAAGCCCTGCTCAGTGCGGCCATAGATGCCGAACTCGACGATCTTTTCATAAAATACAATCGCGGTGCCATCGCCACTGAAGCGTTTATTGAGACGGTTAAAAACTATGAAGAGGCCGAATATTATACGAACAAGGAAAAGATTACGGCTACTCTTGCTTCAATCGAAACGATAGAAGCTTCCCGCGCCGCTTTCAAGGCAGGCGTAGCCCATAACAAAGCCGAAAAATACGCTGAGGCGATGAAAGAATTGGCCAAAGTATCAAAAGAAGATAACAACTATGAGCAGGCTCAGGTTCAGTCGGATGTCGCTAGAGAAGGCTATCTCAAACAAGTCACGGCCAAAGTCGATGATCTCATCAGACAAAAAATGTTCAGAGCGGCGGAAGCTCAGCTGAATCAGGCCGAAAAGCTCTTGCCTCTTGCGCAGGACCTGAAGGACAAAAGACTTGAGCTCCAAAAGGCAATAGAGGAAGAGGCTTTGGCAAGCTACCTCAAAAAGGCAAGTGATTTGGCCAAGGAGGGGGCTTATCTGGACGCTATTGATCAATTGAGCTCTGACGAAGAGATGGCCAAGAAACCGGAGGTCATCAAAACCATTGAGATTTATAAGACGCAGTATGTAACACGAGCCATGCGCCTTGCGGACGAAGCACTCGATGAGGATGACTACGACGAAGCGATTGAAATTTTAGAAAACGCCAACGGGAATTTATATGACGAGGCCTTGGAGACTAAGCTCAACGAAGTCTACGCCCTTCGTCCGAGCAAGCTCGACGAATTAGAGGCGAAATCAAACCGCTTGTACAGCATCGGTGAATTTACAGTCATCAGCAGTAGCGGTGAAACATACAGCAGCGAATCTATGGCGAAGTTTTCCGGCACCCAGGGCTTAGGTGGCCAGGACTTGGCTTATGTCACCCTTGAACTGGACGGGCTATATAAACGTTTCGAAGGAAGACTGATTGTTCCACAGGGCTTTATGTCTTTTGCCTCCACGACCTTGGTGATGATGGATGAAAACGGACGTGTTCTTTATACCAGTCCTGCGCTTAGTACATCAACCGGCTCCCTATTTTTCACCGTGGATGTAAGTAGCGTAAAAAGTCTGACTCTGCGTCAAAGCATCACGGACATCTTGCCCGTGGAACATACGATTTACCTGAGTGAGGGTATTTTCTATAAGCGTTAAAGCTTTATTCGGACCATGAAAGTTTCACAAGACAGCTGTGCCGATTTATAGCCACTACAACATATTCCGTCGTTTGAGCCATAGCGCACAAATTACACAAAGCAAAACCGTCACCACAATCAGACCCCAGAATGCAAGAGGATGGTTCATGAAAGGAAGCCCTACGTTCATTCCATAAAAACCCGCCGTAACCGTAGGGATAGTGATGAGTATGGTGATGGAGGTCAAAACCTTCATTATCTCATTCAGATTGTTTTGAATAATACTTGAAAAAGTCGTATCTAACTGGACCAGCATTTGCCGACTTTGGCTAATCATCTTCTCAGCCTGATGATTTTCAACCAAAACGTCATGCAGCCACTCTTTTCTCAAATCCGAGTTCGCCAGATAAGCACTTTCGCTGAGGGCAAAAATCAAAGGGTGATTCTCCTCTATCGCCGTACTGAGATAGACTACACTCTTATCCAGTTCCGCCAGCTGAAGCAAAGTCTCCGACTTGGTCGATTGACGCAGGCATTTATGAATAGAGTCGATGCGCGCATTAATATCTCGAATAGCAAAAACGTAGGCCCTTGAAATTTGCCATGCCAACTCAATGGCCAAACCGCGTTCATTTGCCGCTTCTTTGACCAAGTCAAAATGCCCGTCAAAAATCTTATCCAGAAAAACCGGGTTTTGTTTGACACAGGTCAACAGAATCTCTGCCGTGATAATGATGGAAATCGTACGCGTCTCATAGACGCCTTGACCTTCCCTATCGCTCGTTTCCATGGGATAGAGAAGAGAAAGCAAAACCGGTTTCACAATTTCCGTTTGTCTTATTTCTTCACCTCGTGACACTTCGTCCGGATCCAAAGTAGAAAGCAGATAGTCGCTCGGGATTTTATAACGAGAAACCATCTTTTGGATTTCCGTATCACTCGGATTTTCCAGATGAATCCAATTCGCGGCATTCGCTTCTGATTTCACTTCTACTCTTCCATTGCGCAAAACACTAAAATATCGAATCATTTCACACCTCTGCGCCTGAATTCCGGCTGACTTTTTGCCATTTAAATCATTTTAGCAGTTCGCTAATCCCTAAGTCAGTGCTATTATAGGTAAATCAGAAAAACGGAGGCATATATGAGCAGAATTATCATTCCCGAAGGCTACAGGCCGAAGCTGAATATTTATCAGACGCAAACCGCCATCGGTACACTGAAACCCTTGTTTGAAAGGCATTTGGGTCGAGCGCTCAATTTAAAGCGTGTGTCTGCACCTTTATTCGTTGATCCTGAAACAGGTCTGAATGATAATCTCAGCGGCTGGGAGCGTCCGGTTTCTTTTGATATCCGGGATATCGGTCGTAGGGCTGAAGTGGTTCAATCCTTGGCCAAATGGAAACGTATGGCACTCGGTAAATACGGTTTCGAACCGGGAGAAGGTCTGTTTACGGATATGAATGCCATCCGCCGGGACGAAGAACTGAGTAATCTGCACTCGATTTATGTTGACCAATGGGACTGGGAAAAGGTCATCACCGTAACCGAGCGCACGGAGCTCTATTTGGAAAAAACGGTGTCGGCCATTGTACATGCATTAATTAACACCTTAGACGATATTCAGGCGTTGTTCCCACAATTGACGCGTCAGTTGAAGTCTGAGGTCAGTTTCGTAACGAGCCAGGAACTTGAGGATAGATGGCCGGATAAAACAGCCAAGGAACGAGAGAATTTATACTGCCGTGAACATACCTCTTGCTTTATAAAGAAAATCGGCGGGGCTTTGCGCTCCGGAAAGCCGCATGACGGTCGTGCACCCGACTATGACGATTGGGAACTGAACGGCGACTTGTTGATTTGGGATTCCGTCCTTGAGCAGGCGGTTGAGATTTCGTCTATGGGGGTGCGTGTTGATGCTGAGTCTATGGCACGCCAACTGAGAATTGCGGCTTGTGAAGAGCGTGCTGCTCTCCCTTTCCACCAAGCTGTTTTAAGCGGGCAGCTGCCACTAAGCATCGGAGGCGGTATCGGCCAATCGCGCGTCTCTATGCTGATTCTGGAAAAGGCGCATATTGCGGAGGTACAGGCTTCGGTTTGGGATGAGGCAACACTTTCTGCTTTGGAAAAAGCTAATATTCCGGCGCTTTAGTTTTCCCTTACGCTCCTCTTTTTAATGCGTGGGATGAGGTAACGCTTTAGTCTTTGAAAAGGCTCATATTCCGACGCTTTGGTTTTCCCTTACGCTCCTCTTCTTAATGCGCACGAAATTGATTTTATGCCCCAGAGCGGCTACTTCTGCCGTGCTGCGGCTACTTCTGCCGTGCTGTGATAAGTCAACTAGCCATCTTAAGGCAATAAATTATCTTAATTCGTTCTTAATTAGTCATCTAAATGAAAGGTTGATTATTTGCAAGAAAGCCGGTCTTTCTTGGATGGGCTGTTTCCTCGTCCCGTAAGACTTACCTTTCTTCCCAGGGCGTACCTATAATGATATTATTATATCGATAGGGGGGGTGACTTGCTCATTTGCTTTTGTAAATAACGCGAGATACGACGTAAAGAAAGACGGTACCAAGATGTCATTAGTAAATACTTTAAAGTCGTTTTATATGAACCCTTACAAGCAGCTCAAAAAGGATAACAGGCTTCGTGAGCTCCTGCTAACAGAATCTGAAGCATTTTATATCAACGATATTTTGGATCGCGAGGCACGTGCCTATTACCACTGTTATGACCATGAAGTGACCCGAAAAATGCTCTTGGACGATTGCTTCAAAGCACGAATCGGCCAAGGCGATTTGTGGAGCGGCAAGCCGAAGGATAAAGCCCACTTCAAGGCTCAACGGATTCAAGGCATACGCACGACCTCCTTCAGGAGTCGCATGTTATCCGATGGCTTGGCTTGGACAAGCACACTCTTTTTTATCCTTCTTGTTCGCTTTTTCATTACGCAATCCTTGTCATTTGCTTTTCTTGCTCTCTTAAACTGGTTCTTTTTGATTGTATTTATCTTGCTGACCGAACCCTTAGAAGCCAAGTTATACCAGCAGAATCGGCTCAGCTCATGTATAAAATTTCTCATAAGATCTTCCGGTTTTGTTTTATTTCTCGTAATAAGCTACCTGATTCATATTGTTCTACCTGTGTCAACAGCTGAAAATGTGGCAAGCCTTCATCCTGCAATAATCGGGCTCATGGTTTTTCTTTATCTCTTCGCTCTGTTTATTGTCATGTGGACAAATCAACGCTACGCACAGGCGCTGGTTGCCGGAAAGGCTTAGGAATCCCGGGTAGATACCATTTGAGGACTTGAGCATGGCAGTACTGGACTTTTCGACTTTGTATCAAGCGGAACAGAACAGTTTGGACAGACGTAAATGCTAAGCGGGACGGCTCTAACAGACGTAAAAAGTTTCCCTCATGGATAAAATTTTCGACGGTAGGACCTCAGCACTCAACGGTATCCGTTCAACATGGAGAAACTAGTCGTACAGACGTAAAAAGTTTCCCTCATGGATAAAATTTTCGACGGTAGGACCTCAGCA
>CAYFRY010000024.1:10634-11876 GCA_964345665.1 uncultured Oscillospiraceae bacterium | reverse complement strand
CGCGCCATGCCCCTCAAAAAGTTTTATTTGCAGGAAATTTTCAATCAAATCGATAATGTAGCCGCCAAAAGCCATGGAAAGCAACATAATCATAATGGCAATCGACGCAATGAGAGTAATTAACATGCTCACAATTTGTTGGATAAAATAAGTGGCCGTATTACGTTCATTGGAATACACCAGATCCATGGTATAGGCCAGGACGGCGAAGGCACGCGAAGAAGACCAAAGCAAGGCAACGACACCAAGTGAGGCCATCGCCAAAGTCGCCGTTCGACTCACATTATCCATAAGAGTGGCTAAGATATCTCTAACCTGCTCCGGCACAAAAGTACGGAAATTGCTGAGCATATAAGGCGTAATCAGACTTCCGCCAAAGCGAGCGATAAACCAGGTCACAAAAATGGCAAAAGGGAAAATGGCGAAAATAATATAGTACGAGAGCGTGGCTGCGAGGTTGCTGATACCGAGAGCGGAGTAACGCTCAAGGGCACGACGCAGGTGGCGTACTTTACCCACCTTCGTTCGATCGTCCCAATACTGCACAAATTTATTCAAACGTAGCAGTCGAGACTGCCAACTGTCCTTCGCCCGAGTTTTTCGTGCCGAAATCCGGTGACTTAAACTACGACGAGGCTTAGGCATGGGCACTCACCCTCTCATACAAAGCATAGCGAAAATCACGGCCACTGTCCGGGTCATTTATCCAAGGACCGCATTCGCTGCGAAGCCAAGCAGGATCTTGCGCCAAATCGGGGAAGAAAGCATCCGCGCCCTCATAAGCGTAATTAATCTCAGTAACATACACTTTTTCGGTTTCAGGTAACAAAAGCTCATAAACGGAGCTGCCACCGATAACAAAAGCCTCTTTTTTCTCTTCAGGCGAAAGCGCTGCAAGTAATTCCGAAAGCTCGGAATAACACTCCAGGCCCTCCTGAACATAGCGCTCGGGTGTACGGGTCAACATCAGATTTCGTCTCTTAGTTAAGGGCCTTCCACCGGGGAAAGTCGCCAGGGTCTTACGACCGTATATCAAGGGGAAATGTGCCGTTATTTCTCTGAAGCGCTTCAAGTCTGCCCGGATGGCTTGCAGAAGCTGCCCCTCTTTACCGATGGCCCAATTTTTATCCACAGCGACAATTGCCAACATTAAGCAGCTCCTTTCATGGTATTCAAGTCAAATCGCCACCGGAATGCGTTTTACCGCGGGACCATGCTCATAGTTCTCCAGGCGGAAACTGT
>CAYFRY010000024.1:1989-10624 GCA_964345665.1 uncultured Oscillospiraceae bacterium | reverse complement strand
CTATCCGAAAACGAGGCGCATCAAACATCGGGCGTTCAATCAGTTCTTCCACAATGGGAATATGCTTATCGTAGATATGTGCGTCGGCGATAACATGCACCAGTTCGCCCACCTTAAGCTCACTGACTTGGGCCATCATGTGAAGAAGAACGGCATATTGAGCAACATTCCATGCATTGGCAACCAGCATATCCTGTGAACGTTGGTTAAGAATGCCGTTCAAAACGCCGTCGCTGACATTAAAGGTCATGGAGTAGGCACAGGGATAAAGATTCATCTCATGTAAATCGGCGAAAGTATAGATATTCGTCATAATGCGACGGCTATAGGGATTATGTTTCAGATCATAGAGCACGCGCTCTACCTGATCGAACAGCCCCTCTTTATACTGATGCTTCACGCCGAGTTGATAGCCGTAAGCCTTACCGATACTCCCCTCTTCATCCGCCCACTGGTCCCAAATCTTGGAATTCAAGTCCTTTACATTATTGGACTTTTTTACCCAAATCCAAAGCAACTCATCGACGGCCGCCCTAAAATTAAGCGGGCGCTGTGTGACAATGGGAAACTCTTTTGACAAATCGTAGCGGTTAATCACTCCGAAACGCTTCAAGGTATAGGCGAAACTGCCGTCCTCCCACCTGGGACGCACCTTTTCATTTTCATTGGAACAGCCATTTGTCAAAATGTCTCGGCAAGTATTGGCAAAAAGAATATCGGCCTGACTCACACTCGTCTCTCCTTATTTTCGGTCACCAGTTTTTCGAGCAAGTCGTTTACACTCATCGTACCCAACTGTCCTTCTTTACGAGAACGCACCGCAACTGTACCCTCAGCAATTTCCTGATCACCCATAACCAACATGTAGGGAATTTTTTCGTTTTGGGCTTCCTTGATCTTCTTTCCTACTTTTTCGTTTCGTTCGTCCACGGTGACGCGTAAGCCGGCTTTCTGCAGAATATCGGCCAAGTCAAAGGCCGCCTCATTGTGTTTATCGGAAATCGGCAAAACGCGTGCCTGCTCAGGTGAAAGCCAAAGCGGCATAGCACCCGCATACTTTTCGATTAAAAGAGCCATGGTACGTTCATAGCAACCAATGCTCGTTCTGTGGATGATGTACGGATTTTGTTTATTACCGTCTCTGTCCACATATTCCATGCCGAACTTTTTAGCTAATTGGAAGTCGATTTGAACGGTAATCATGGTATCTTCTTTGCCAAAGACATTCTTGACCTGTACATCAAGCTTAGGACCATAGAAGGCCGCCTCGCCGTCCGCCTCGACAAAGTCAATTCCCATGCTGGTCAGAATACGGTGCATTTCAGTCTGTACGCGCTCCCACTCCTCCGGCGAACCGATGTATTTATCACGGTTATTTTCATCCCATTTGGAGAAGCGGAAGCTGACGTCGCCTTCCATGCCGAGTGCTTTCAGCATAAACTGAGCAAGATCGACGCAGCCTCGGAACTCGGCTTCCAGCTGATCAGGAGTAACAATCAAGTGCCCCTCCGAAATGGTGAACTGGCGCAGGCGAATCAGGCCATGCATTTCACCCGAGCTTTCATTACGGAAAAGCGTGGAGGTTTCGGCATAGCGAATCGGCAGGTCGCGGTAACTTCTGGTTCTCGTCAAATAGGCCTGGAATTGGAAGGGGCAGGTCATGGGACGAAGCGCCATGGCCTCATCTTCCTTTTCCTCATCACCCAGGATAAACATGCCGTCACGGTAGTGGTACCAGTGACCTGAGATTTTATAAAGATCGGCCTTAGCCATGAGCGGGGTACGCGTATGCTCGTAACCACGACGCTCTTCTTCGTCTTCAACAAAACGCTGCAGAATTTGGAAAAGCTTAGCACCCTTCGGCAAAAGAATCGGTAAGCCCTGTCCGATGTAATCAACGGTCGTGAAGTATTCCAATTCTCGTCCGAGCTTGTTATGGTCGCGTTTTCTGGCTTCTTCCAATTCATTAAGATGCTGTCTGAGCATTTTTTTATCCGGGAAAGCAATACCGAAAATGCGTTGGAGCATGGGTTTTGTTGCATCATTATGCCAATAGGCGCCTCCGGTTTGTAAAAGCTTGAAGGCTTGAATTTGAGCGGTATTTTCCAAGTGCGGACCGGCACACAAATCCACAAACTCACCTTGTTGATAAAAGCCGATGGGCTCCCCTTCGGGGATAAGGTCAATGAGTTCTATTTTAAAAGGCTCATTTTTTTCTCCCATCAGCTGTTTAGCCTCCTCGCGGCTCAATTCAAAACGCTCGATGGGTAAGTGCTCTTTGACAATTTTCTCCATCTCAGCCTCGATGGCGGTCAAATCGTCTGCCGTGAAGGCTTTATCACGTTTAAAATCATAGAAAAAACCGTTCTCTTTGGCCGGTCCGGTTGCCAGTTGGACCTCGGGGTAAAGGCGTTTAACCGCCTGCGCTAAAAGGTGGGCACTGCTGTGCCAAAACGCATGGCGTTGCTCCGGGTCTTGAAAATCAAATTTAGCCATTGGTATCTCCTTTAAAGAAAAAGCATGCTGACGTATGTTGCACGTTTTTCTCTGAATAGTCTATTCTTCACATCTTAAAATTTTTGAGCTGAAAATTCAAATCTTCTGAACTTTTCTGCTAATATGAACAGGCTAACGCTTATTGATCAAAGTTCTTGTTGTTACTCTTTTACTGCTTTCGCAACTGAGTGCCTGTTCGATGCTGCGCCTACTCGGCACACAGGAAACCGGGCGCACTACGCCCTCTTCACGTAGGATTGAAGAGACGCGTGAGAAAAGTTCCGCTAAGCCAAGCGCCATCGCCCAAGGCCAAGCCATCGCTTCACCCCCTTTAAAAACACACGTCCCCTCTACGATTCCGGCGACTTCAAGTGCGAAAGAAACTGCCCCTGCGCCGAGTCCGGAAGCGGTGGATAAAATACAGCAGAACTTCGAAGCTTCGACAAGATATTTCAGCGGTGAAAAATTTAATGAGGCCCTGGCCTATTTCAATACCGTGGCCGCCAACTCGGAATTCAATGGCTCTAAACCCATTACTAAATGGAAAAACAAAATCAAAATCGCTTTGCACGGAGATTATAACGAGGCCGATTGGGCCACGGTCAATCAAATGACCGAAGTCTATAACCGTATTGAAGGAATGCCTGAGCTTTCTGTTTTGACCGAAGACTTGGAGTCGGCCAATGTCAATATATACTTTGTCCTCTCAGAAGACATGCCCTTCTATTTCTCCTCTTATGTGGAAGGCAATTCCGGTTTCTTTGAAGTGTACTGGGACGGCAATTACGAATTGTATAGAAGCGTAATCGCGATTTCGACCAATCGAACCAAGGCAGCTGATCGAAACCACCTGATCTGGGAAGAACTGACACAAAGCTTGGGACTGATGAATGATTCCTACAAATATGAAGACAGTATCTTTCAGCAACAATACAGTTATGTTCAGTATCCCAGCCCGATTGACTTTGCCATTCTGCGCATGCTTTATGAACCTCAGGTAAAAAGCGGTCAAAGTGCGGAGGAAGCCATCGCGATTCTTAAAAATTTGTATCGATAAATTTCGTGGGTTCATACGGACCCGGGCGTCTTATCCATAGCGAGTTGAGAAAGCGTAGCAGCCATATTTAAACCGGCCCATTCATCCTACCAATTTACGGCACGATATAATCCTTCATTTGAGCGAATTTTCCTTCTTTTATTCCACTCACCTGCATGACCTCTTCGATTTTTGTAAAGGGGCCGTGCTCTTCTCTGTATCGAACAATGGCGCTTGCCGTTATTTCACCCACCCCCGGAATCCGGCTTAATTCTTCTACACCGGCATGACTTAAAGAAATTTTAGGAAGCCGGTTTTCACGGTCAGCATCGACCGGGTTACTTGAGATCGCGTCAGTAAAGTCCGGATATTCGGCTATTTTCCCTTGCCCCGCCTCCCATTCCTCAAGATTGGGAATATAAATCATCTGATGTGCCCGGACAGGGGCAGCCAAATTGATATAGGAGGCTGCCGCATCCTCCCTTAAGCCTCCGGCTGCGTTAACCGCATCCTGCCAAAGCGCCTCCGCCGGCAAATAAACAAGAGAGGGCTTATTAACCGCTCCACTCACATAAACGGGCAAGACTTCAGAGTTGCTGCTTTCTGAGTGCGTGGGGGATGCATCCTTTTCAGATTCAGAGACGGATGCTCGTAAAAGCTCCGACTTTGAGGTCTCCGTAAACAAAGAAAGCGGCTCGCTTTCAGACACAATCGTCAGAACCGGATGCTTCTCCTCTTCTTTCTTCAGTGAAGCGAAAATAGCCAAGAGCGAAAAGATAGCCAGTGCTAAAAGAAAAATGAGGGCCTTGCGCCACTTTCTAATCTCGTAAATACCCATGGCCTGATTTTGCCGGAATATAAGAGCGTGGCGAAGGGGATTAATTCCTCAAAATTTCGCATTCGGGTTGAAAAGCTTCTTCCTGCGTCCGATGCACCGTCACTACACTCAATCGGCTAATCTAGCTGTGCTGCGTTTTTGAGGAGATTTACTCCAAAGCTTTTCAAGGCTATAGAAGCTACGCTCTTCCTCATGGAAAACATGAACTACAACATCTAAATAATCGAGTAAAATCCACCTTGCGCTTTCATAACCTTCGATGTGAGCAGGCTCAATGCCCAATGTTTTTGATACACCTTCTTCGACTTGGTCGGCCAAGGCTCTCACCTGAGGCACCGAGCTACCGCTTGCAATGACGAAGTATTCGGCGAGAACCGTTTTTTCCGCGACAGGAAGGCTGAGAATATCAATCCCTTTTTTTTCCTCAAGTTGTGTAATGATAAGATCTAATAGTTTTTCCGTCTCTTGCGTCATATAAAGTCTCCGTTCACTTTTTGCTTTTCTTCATTTTGTTGGTCGATTTGGAAGTGGCTTTGCTCTTGTCCGGCCAGGAACCATCGCTTTTGATTTCACTTATCAGTGAGTGCATGGCGGCTTTAGAAAGAGGATGAGGTTTTAAATTTTCACGCAACAAGAAGCGCTCCACATCCTTCAAACAAGCCACAGTCGCAGCATTAAGATGTTTTTTACTCAGCTTGCGTATGGGTGCCAAATCCTTATATTCACGGCCGGGCTCAATCTTGTCCGCCAAAAACAGAATCTTTTCGAGTTGAGTCGGCTGATCATGTAATGTCGTATGGTAATAGATGGCTGACTTTATATCCTCATCCTTAATGCCGAAAATTTTATCGACCAGGCTGGCACCGGCTGGTCCATGCAATATGGCGGGGTTGAGTTTTCGATACTGCGCACGTTTTTCTTTGGGAACCAGAAAAAGCAATTCTTCACGGCTCAATTCTTTAGCCGCATCATGGCAAAGCGCAGCCAAAGCGGCCTTATCCGGATCAACGGAAAAGCGCAGAGCCAACTCTACCGATAAAAACAAGACGTTCCAAGAATGAATTAATCGTTTACGACTGATCAGCTTAAAGAGTTGTCTTTCAATTTCGACTAAACGATTCTGAGTCTCCGGCTTAAGCGCACTTAGAAAAACTTCTTTCAAATAAAGCTCGTTCTTTCGAATAAAGTCGGCCACCTTGGGGTTGAGCCATTGGTCCCAACGCTTGACCGATAAATCCGGCACATCCGTATCCAAGAATTCCGTATACTGTGGTTTTTTGTTCTCTTCCGAGGCCAGATAATTAAACACCAGTTGGCAACGCTCTTCGTATAAAAAACGCTGTTCCAGACGAACCGCCCGGCGAATGCGTGTAGAAGAAATAGGCACTTGCTCTTCTTCAATAAAGCGAATCCGGGCATGATAAGTCTTACGAAGCTGCTCTGCCCGCTCTTCCAGTTCGGCGACATTGTCTTCCGGCCTTCTGGCTACCAAAAGGACAGTTTTCGACAAAAGCTTTTCAGGCTCTTTCCAATCTAAAATAGTAAATAAAATATCCGAACCGTAAATTAAGGCAATGCGCTCCTCACTGCCTGTCGTTTTCTCTAAAGCTTCAACCGTATCAATGGTGTAGCTCTCCGATTCTCTCAATATTTCCATATCGGAAAGCATCGTATGGACCAAGGGCTTCAGACTTCTTTTACAAAGTTCATAACGATAAACGGCAGGAGAAACAAGCTGGTTTTTCTTATGGTACGGTGAGCCTGCAGGCATCACGACCACCGCGTCCAAATGACCGCAACGCATGGCCGTTTCAAGCAAATTAAGATGTCCCTTGTGCATGGGATCGAATGTGCCACCTAATAATCCGACTTGCATCTAATCTTCCTATCTTTTGAGTCTTATAATTTACCGCCTATGTCACGACGATAATGCATACCGTCGAAGTGTATTTTATCTACAGCCGCGTAAGCATGGGCCTTAGCACTCGAAGGATCTTCACCCAGTGCCACAACCGCTAAGACACGGCCACCGGCCGTCACAAAAGCACCCTCTTCCTCAGACCAACGCGTACCGGCATGAAAAACCATGGCTCCTGTAGCCTCTGCCTGCTCAATACCTCGTATCGTCCGGCCTTTCGGATAGGCACCGGGATAACCTTCGGAGGCCAATACGACACAGCAGGAAGCAGCCTCTTTCCAACGAATCACCAAGTCGCTCAGTTTCGCGTCAATAACGGCACCATAATTTCCAAGAGCTCCGTTTCCAGCAACGGAAGAACCGTTTCCGCTTCAGGATCACCGAAACGTGCGTTGTATTCAATCACCTTGGGACCTTCAGGCGTCAACATCAGACCGAAATAAAGGACTCCTTTAAAAGGATAACCTGCTTCAGCCATTTCGTCCAAAGTGGCTTTAAAAATACGTTCGTGTAAATAGCATTCTTCCTCTTCACTGAACATTTCGGCAGGAGAAAAGACACCCATACCTCCCGTGTTCGGACCCAAGTCTCCGTCATAAGCTCGTTTATGGTCGCGCGAGTTCGGCAGCAGCTTGTAGTCTTTCCCGTCACAAAAGGCCATGACGGTCAGTTCCGGGCCGGTCAGAAACTCTTCAATTAAAACTTTCGCGCCTGCGGCACCGAAGGCTTGATCTCGCATAAGACCGGCAAGCGCCGCAAAGGCTTCTTCCCTGCTCTGACAAACAAAAACACCTTTACCAAGAGCCAATCCATCAGCCTTAATGACCGTCGGAATCGGGGCGGTTTCAAGATAGGCCAAAGCCTTCTCATAATCATCGAAAACTTCGTATTTTGCCGTGGGTATATTGCGTTTTTTCATCAATGCTTTGGCAAAAGACTTACTGCCTTCAATGCGGGCCGCGGCCTTAGAGGGTCCGAAGGCACGGATACCCAAGCGCTCCAGGCGATCCACCAAACCCAAAGAGAGAGGGTCGTCCGGGGCCACCACGACTAAATCAAACGCTTCCTTAGCGGCCAAATCACAAAGGCCGTCCAGATCGGTAGCCGAAAGCGGCACTAAATGGGCGAACGATGCAATCCCCGCATTGCCGGGTGCACAATAGAGTTCCGAAACGCGTGCACTCTCCTTGAGTTTACGACAGATAACCGCTTCACGGCCACCACCACCAACGACCAATATTTTCATTACTTGCTCCTCAAATCACCAAACAGTAAATATTCAAGAGTGGATATCCAACGGATTGCAAATGAATTCATCAATGGCGGAAATGTCTTTTGCCCGTAAAAACCATAGCAATGCCTAGTTCATCACAGGCATCGATGGAATCCTGATCCCGTAATGAACC
This sequence comes from uncultured Oscillospiraceae bacterium, assembly GCA_964345665.1. Lineage (GTDB taxonomy): Bacteria > Bacillota > Clostridia > Saccharofermentanales > Fastidiosipilaceae > JAXGQD01. Next base: position 2,930 of record CAYFRY010000024.1, on the reverse strand, counting down.
GCCGGGCTGAACAATGCAGCGAATGCCGTATTGATGCGCCAGACGCACACAATCATCGAAGGGGAAGAAGGCATCCGAGGCCAGAACGGCACCTTTAGCTTTCTCACCGGCCATCTTGCCTGCAATTTCAACCGCACCGACACGATTAACTTGACCGGGCCCGATACCGATAGTCTGAGCATTTTTAACCATGGCAATGCCGTTGGACTTGACCATTTTAACGACTTGCATACCGAAGTAACAGTCTCGCAGTTGCTCTTCACTCGGCTGTACTTTTGTCACAACTTGGAGTTCCTCTTCATCATAAACATCAAGGTCGGCGTCCTGAACCAATAGACCGCCATAAACGGCCTTATAGGCCAAGAGGTTCTCAGGATAGGAAGCTTCCAGTCCCGGTAATGCCAAGAGACGTAAGTTTTTCTTGCGAGCGAAAACCTCAAGGGCTTCTTCACTGAAAGAAGGGGCAATGATCACTTCCAAGAAGATCTCAACCATCTTGCCGGCCGTGTTCGCATCCACTTCGCGATTCAAGGCGACAATACCGCCGAAAACGGAAACCGGGTCACCTTCGTAGGCCAAGTCCCAAGCTTTCTCGATATGATCCGCCGTTCCGACACCGCAGGGATTGGCGTGTTTTACACAGACAACAGCCGGTTCGAAAAAACCTTGCAAGGCCTCCATCGCCGCAGCCGTGTCTGAAATATTATTATAGGAAAGCGCTTTCCCCTGCAACTGTTCAGCTTCCGAAATAGAAGCCGCTACAGGTAAGGCCTCTCGGTAGAAGGCCGCCTTCTGATGACCGTTTTCGCCATAGCGTAAGTTTTGAGCCTTTTCATAACTCAAGGTCAAAGTCTCCGGGAAACGGAGAGCTTCCTTTTCGTCCGCGCTCAGCTCTTCCAAAGCAGCAAGTTGCTCAGAGAGATAATTGGAAACCAAAGCAT
>CAYFRY010000024.1:0-1979 GCA_964345665.1 uncultured Oscillospiraceae bacterium | reverse complement strand
CATAGGCCGCCGTATGGGCAAAAACCTTTTGGGCCAGTTTTTTCCGAGTCAAAAGACTCGTGTCACCGTTTGTTTTGATTTCTTCCAGAACCGAGTCATAGTCCGCGGCATCGACGACAACGGTGACCGCTGCATGATTTTTAGCACCGGAGCGAATCATCGTCGGACCGCCGATGTCGATTTGTTCCACACATTCTTCATAGCTTTTTCCGGGCTGCATTATAGTCGCTTTAAAGGGATAAAGATTCACCACAATCAAGTCAATGGGTTGGATACCCATAGAAGCAATAAAATCCATATGGCTTTTTACATCTCGTCTGGCCAAAATACCGCCATGTACATGAGGATCCAAGGTCTTGACACGACCGTCCAGACATTCCGGAAAGCCTGTGATTTCAGAAATATCTTTCGCTTCAAGACCCGACTTTCTCAGTAAATCTGCCGTTCCGCCGGTTGAAATGAGCTCTACGCCCAAATCGCTCAGACCTTTGGCAAAGTCCACCAATCCGTTCTTATCCGATACACTTAATAACGCCCGCTTAATCATTTTACTCTCCTTTGGATTTGAAATACGTCTTTGTTCCTTACTGTTTGATAAACGTTTTCTGACCTTTGATGACAATTTTGCCTTGTGTAAAAAGGTCCACACAATAGGGTAAAAGCACGCTCTCCGCCTCGTCCATCACTCGCTTCTGCAGTACTTCCGCCACGTCGTCGTCTTTCACCTCAACCGCCCTCTGTGCGACAATCGGGCCGTGGTCGTAGACTTCATCCACCAGATGTACCGTGGCACCGGTCACCTTACAACCGTATTGTAAAACGGCTTCATGCGGTTTAATACCGTAGAATCCCTCACCGCCGAAAGAAGGAAGCAGGGAGGGGTGAATGTTCATTATTTTGCCACGATAGCGCTGTACAAAATCCGGACCGAGTCGGGTCAGGAAGCCGGCCAGAACAATCAGCACATCGTCGTTTTCAGGCCCGCAAACCTCAGCCAGTACCGCCATCATGGCACGGTCATATGAGGCTAAATCAGGGTAGTCCTTTCTGCGTACAACACAAGACGGAATACCTGCCTTCGCTGCTCGCTCAAGGGCATAGATGCCGGGTCTGGAGGCAATGACTTGAACCAATTCAGCCTCTTTCAGAGCACCTTTCGCTTTGGCCTCAATCAGACTTTGGAGGTTCGTTCCTCCCCCCGAAACACAAACCACCACTTTCATCATACGTAACCCATCGCTTTCAAATCGACCTTTTGGAGCCGGCTTTCCTGTGCGCTGGGCACACCGGCCGGGTAATGACCCGTAAAACAGGATTCACAGTGGCCTATGGTCAATCCGGGTAAGGCCTCTAAGAGACTGTCCAGAGAAATAAACTCAATACTGTCCGCCCCGACCATTTCAGCCATCTCTTCTTTACTCATATTAGCTGCTGACAGCTCATCTTGCATCGGAGTATCCACACCATAAAAGCAGGGGTAACAAACCGGAGGCGACGCCACGCGCAGATGCACTTCTTTCGCACCGGCATCCCGCAGCATCGTCACGACACGACGTGTAGTCGTACCGCGAACGACGGAATCATCCACCATAACCAGACGCTTTCCCTCAACCACTGACTTTAAGGCCGAAAACTTCAAGGAAACGGAGAACTCACGTTGAAGCTGCGTCGGCTGAATAAACGTACGACCGACATAGCGATTCTTTAAAATGCCTTGTTTATAAGGGAGCCCACTTTCTTCCGCATAACCATGTGCCGCCATCAGGCCTGAATCCGGAGCTCCGATGACCATATCCGCTTCGACGGGAAATTGCTTGGCCAAGGCACGACCGGCCTCCTGACGCGCTTCATAGACGTTACAGCCGTCAATCGTGCTGTCAGGCCTGGCAAAATAAACAAACTCGAAAAGACAAAGTTTCCCCTTCTCTCGCGCTTTCAATTGTTGTTCTGCATGCAGAAATTCGCTTCGTATGCCCTCT
>CAYFRY010000023.1:0-12460 GCA_964345665.1 uncultured Oscillospiraceae bacterium | reverse complement strand
ATAATGAAAAAAGCTAAAATTGACCAAAATAAACTTTTATTAGTTGCAAGTTTTTGGCAAAAACGTCGTCTCTCTCTTTACTATTGTCAGTCGGATTTTTACTGCCAAACCGCGATTTCCGAGGAGGAGCTTCGAGGAGAAGACGGCATTGCGAAGGGCTTACGCGGTGAGTATTTCGCCTGGAGGCTTTTTCGCTTTTTACCGATGCCGAACTATATTCTGATTAGCCCGATTGTTCCGAAACCTAAGGGCTCTTTTGCCGAAATAGATTTGGTGGTTCTGACACGAAAAGGGGTTTTCTGCATTGAGGCCAAGAATCGTGACGGGGTGTTTTTAAAAAGTCATTACACAGAACATAAAGGAAAATGGCGCTATGTACAGTCCGCTAAAAACGGACGGGAAATGCGCATCTCCAACATCGAAAGTCCCCTCGTCCAAAATCGGCATCACATCTGGACCTTGTCCAATTTTTGGCGTATCGATGCGAAGTATTTCTTCAACATTTTGTGTTTTGGTGAAGACGCGGATCTTAGGCGTGCGATGCCGGCACAATCTTTAGAACTCAGTCCCGAAGGCAGTTTTTTATATTACGGTGAACGGGACAAGCTTCATCGTCAAGTCTCCGAGTTGCCGGATATTATGGGCAGCGCATTGATTGAGCGTCTGTATAAGGAGTTATCGGCAAGCTGCCGCATGTCGCGTGTGCGTCGTGAGGCGATGCTCTCAAAAAGACATGCGATATGGGCTAAGCGAAGGCAAGCGCAGTGGGCCAAACGCCGTTTATCCGGGCATCGTGGCCTCGGGCAATCCGGCTCCGGCTCCAAACGGCGAGGTGATGGCACCGTTAGGCGAGGCCCTGGCACAGCCGGCGGACCCGGAAGGCGTTCGGCTTCCGCTTCGGCTACAGCTTCCGCTTCGGCTACAGCTTCCGCTACGACCGAACGTCGGAGACGCTAGGTTTCCGATATGAACGATTACTTTGGCCACTTTCGTTACTTTGACTTTGGCCACTATCGTACAGTCGAAAAAACGGTCCATCTTGGCAAAAATTTTCGACTGTACGAATCCACTCGATCCATTTTCAGATCGGTTTGAGGTAATTGCTACAAATAAGCATGAAAAAGGGCTGAAATTCCTTAAATATCTTAAGAATTCCCTTTAAATCATCAAATTTGAATAATATAATTAGGTATTGCAACTCCTACAGATTGATTTTTTTGCCAAGATGGACCGTTTTTTCGACTGTACGAATCAGATCGCTTCAAAAAGCAGATACTACTGAATGCTTCGAATCAAATGCTTCAAAAAGTCGATACCGCTGCAACGACTCGAATCAAAAGCTTCGCTTCGGCCCGCTTCACTTCAGGCCATTGCAAATCCGAATGGAAGACCATTTGATCCCAGTCCGTTTCGTCTTTCTTATTGGCATCATTTTTCATGAAGGCTGACACGTATTGGATTCCACAGAAAAGTCTTGATGAGAATACGAGTTCATAAGAATAAAAATCACCTTCATAGTCTCACGATTCAGACACAAAATCGAGTGCCCATTGCATGTCCACCAGTTGCCATCCCGCTCCACGGTCAGGCGGCATGGTCGGGGCAAGTAGGCGAAGCGCATTATCATAAGGCTCCCGACTTGTCTCAAAACTATTCCAACCGCTTGAGTCCTCGAAGACCTGAAACAACAAAGCTGTATCGGCAGATTTTCCGTCAGAGATCTTCAAATCGTCGAATGCCGTTTTCTCAGCCGCTAAAAAATAGATCTCTGACAGTTTTTTATTTTCTGCCTCCAAAAGGCGGGTTCGCATCGCCAGCTTCACCAATTCCATCAGTCTGTCGTCCAGACCGGCCTCCTCCAAATGTATTTTTTCAATGAGGTCATTATAATTCGTAAGCAAACGTAGCTTGTAATCGACTGCCTCCCTTTCCGAGACTCCCAACAAGTCCGAAGCCGACGGCAGAGGCATCGTCGCTAAAAGCGAGCGCTTATTTTCGAGTGTTTCCCGATATTCCGGACAGTAATAAAACAGCAATTTGAGCTCGCTGTCTACATACAAAAACGGTTCGGCCAGTACGCTCGTCTCACCGCAATTGGCACACTCAAACGATTGTACTTCCTTTTTAAGCACACGTTCTTTTAAGTCCGGATCTTCCTGAACATGGATACGCTCCCAGACCACCACGGACTCCTCATTCGCACAATGCGGGCAAAGCACCTCTTCCTTATGAAAGCTTGTCATCTGATACCACTCCATAGTCTGTTTCTATTCATCGGTCCTCATTTTACGGCCCAAGATTGCATCCTACAAGACAAGACAAATGGCTGAAACACCCCGCACTAAAAACAAGTGACTCGGTCATTTCAGCCATCTAAATAATCCAAAATTCCATCCTTTCCTGCTCAAAGATCATGCTGTTCAAAGTCAAGCCATCCTAGGCAGGCAAAGTCTTAACCGCGTTTCTTATTGGCTTTTGTCTTCGCCTTCGCACGGGCACGTTCGGCCTTGCGTTTCTGCTTCGCACGATAGGCGCGTCCCACCTTTACGGCAGTCCCGACTACATTAGCGAAAGAATCCATCTTTTCAACCGGTCTCTTCACCAAATGCACCACGGAACCCAAGGTATCCGCCACATTGCTCACTAAGCCACCTACCGAATCCACGATGTCGCCGACAGAGCCGGTTACAACACCCACGTCATCCAGCATTTCCGGTACCGTATCCACTACGGCATCCGTAATGTCCACAACATTGCCCGTGACAATATGCACATCGTCCATAATAGGAGGCAACTTTTTCACCGTCTCATCGATGCTCGGAGTCACGTCTTCAAGCAATTTCGAGACACGTTTTATCGTGCCTGCCAAGTTGAACAAAAAGACGGCAAGGGCTATCAAGGCCACTGAGCCGGCCAGCACCAACAGCAGATTTAACAAATCACTTAAATTGATTGTTACCTCTGTCATGATGACAGGCGAAATAAGTGTAGCTACAAACATACTAAACCTCCAAGAAGTTCGTCGTACAGAAAATTAGACAAGGTTGCCGGGGTTACAAGACGCCTGAAAAGCGTCATAAACCTCGCTTAGTCTTTAATCTTCACTTAGTCTTTAATCTTCGCTTAGCCTTCAGCCGCCTCAACCGCATCAGCAATTTCTTCAGTCAAAATCTCTTCTGCTTGGCTGGCCGCCTCACGTGCTTTTCTGCGTGCATCACGTGCAGCTGCGCGAGCCAACTTCGCTGCATCTTCTACCACATCACCCGCATCCACATCACGGTTGAGAAGATTTTTTACACCGTCTTCCACTTTTTCATAAACGTCGGTAGCTGTCGTTTTAATTTTCTTGCCCGCTTCAATGGATTTTTCTTTAACGGTCTCAGCACTCTTAACTGCAAAATCCGCAATATCTTCACGTGTTTCTTTTCCTGACTGAGGAGCAAGCAGCAGACCCGCTACCGCACCGCTCACCAGACCTAATAAGGTCCCTGTAACAACTTGGCGACAACGCGTTCTTCTGTTTTGACCCGTAAAAGCACCAATAATTTCTTCAATAAACATGAAAGTATCCTCCTCTGAGTATTTTATCGGCTTCAATAAAAAGAAGACCGACAAATTACAAAATGTACAGTAATAAAATTGTAACACATGAGACGATTTGAAGCACTACTTAAAGAATAATCAGACATTTTTTAGCAGATTAAACAAACGGAGCCTGTAAATTCTTCTCCTAAAAATCCTCCCCTCAAGGCTCATGTTATAATTATTAGTTCATGGAGGAAGACATGCAGATCAGTATTACCATTAGCGAAATTCAAAAACTGGCCACCAACGGTAAGGTTTTCAGCCGTGGCAAAGCACTGGCACAAAACACACAGATGCTACAACTCTTTTTTTTAGACGAAGAGCACGGCATCTTGGCCAAGGTGAGAAGCAGCCACTCGGATGCGCTTTATACAGTCCAGATTATTCTCAGTCAACGTGATCGCCCTAAGCGAATTTCCTGTAATTGTCCGGCTGCGCGCAAGTATTTAGGTTGCTGTAAACACATGGTCGCCACCCTGATTCGCTCTATAAGCTGCAAGTTGGAGCAGCTTCCCGTTTGGGAAGAGGCCGTACCTGAAGTACCGAAAGATTTTGCCTCGGGACGTAAACCGTACACAGAAAAGGAAAACTTCGAAAAACAGGACGATAATTTAAGCCGAGGTAAATCTATCCGTTTAAGTACAAAGCCACACCTGTCTCACAAGTCGGATTCGTCCGCCTATAAGGCTGTACACGCCACTTCCATTGAATCGAATACCGCCACCTCTCAACAAACAGATCCTCTCTCCAAAGCACTGCTTGCCGCTCCTTCTCGTCTACAGCAAGTTCAATCCCTTGAGATGCGCACGCGTAAACATGCGGCGGAGAGGACACCGGAACAAAAGCTTACTTTTGAAGTTCTGCTTCAGCTACCCAAGCTTACCGCAGAAAACAGCCTTCTTTCCTGCCATATTCATGTAGAAAGCAAAAACTCAAAAAAACAGTACAAAATTAAACAACTGGAAGATTTCCTGAATGCCTTGGCCTCCGGCGAGCCCTTCTTCTTCGGCCAAGCCTTGGATTTTGATCCTAAGCGGCATCATTTTGACGAAGCGGGAGAAGATTTTTTAGCTTGGCTCATGGAAATCAGGGCACGTGCGGTGGAGCGTCAAGCTTACGAATATTTGTCCAAAAACAGCCTTTTTAACGGGGCCCAAATCCGTCTGAATCCCGAAAGACTGTATGCGTTTTTGAAGCGTTTTGCCAAAAAAACCGAGGCGCTTCATTTGAAACTAAGCTGGGGACCGAATGAGACACCCATTCAGGCAGAAGTGCTTCAACAATGGCCTCCTCTTCATTTTGTGTGGAGCAAGGGACCTTTCAGTCGTTTTTCTCTTCAAAGTCTCCATCTTCACAACGATGCGGGGGAAGCGGTCGGTGTGTACAGCCCCCAAGCGCTGTGGGCCAAGGAAGAACACACGGACCTCAGGCTGCTGACCCGTGACGCTTCGCTTTTACAATATGATAAAAAATTATATGTCTTGGAAAGCGGAGACCGTCCTACAGATTTAAGTCGCCTGCTCCTCTCTCAGCTCTCCCTGAGTGAAGAGAAGCGCTTGGATTTTTCACCGACTCACGCCGCTGATTTTTTGTCTCACCTTTACCCTGTACTCCAGCCCTCTGCACGTTTAAAAATCTCAGAAGAGCTATCCGAGAGCATTATTGCAGAGGATTTACAGGCCTTGGTTTGGTTGGATCAAGAGGGCAAAGGGATTCGCTTGCAACTGGGTTTCCGTTATGGTCCTTATCTCATTAATCCGCATCCGTTGGCTAAGCATTTCTGTGTGCTGGCTACAGAGGGACCTGTTGACCGCTCGGGCGAATCTTTACTTGAAACAGGTAAGGGCATTACTCCGCCTCTGATCATTCGCGACAGCGCCACGGAATCCCGGTATTTAGGTTTTCTTCAAAATCATAGATTTTTATTGGAAGCGCTTTCCAGGCGCAATCGCAGTAAACTCCTGGATCATGCCGGGACGGCCTCTCGCCCGGCCTCAGGCTTCGGCGCCAGCGCCTATTACCTTTTCGGTGAAGTGGCTTTATTGGATTTCTTCGAGTCCGGACTTGCCGCTCTTAAGGTCTTGGGGGCAGAACTTTATCTGAGTCGTCGTTTTAAGCAACTCTTGGTCCGACCTTTGACTCCATTTAAAGGTCGACTTAGACCGGATCAGGATTCACAGCTACTCTTTGTCGAATTGGAAAATTGGCCCTATTCGTCTGAAGACATGCGCCAAATCCTTGCCGCCTATCGAGAAAAGCGCAGCTACGCACGCTTAACAGACGGAAGCTTTGTACGCTGGGCTTCCGATGGGGAAAACGGTGGGGTAAACCGTTCGGAGACTTATTTCGACAAACAAGGTGAAGAAAGCCTCGAGCTCTTGGACCGCTTGGACGTTTGGGGCGCTAAGTTTGAGGAGGGAGCCTTTATTTTACCGTCTTATCGCTCGGTTCCTTTAGCCACTGTATTGTCTGATTCCGATAAGACTTTATTAAGCGCTTCCACAGAAGATTCGAAGCACTTAAAGCAAATGTTGCACCGACTTCAAGAACCTGAGGATCTGATATTTCAAGTCCCTGCAAAGCTTTCTTCCGTTTTACGTCAGTATCAAAAGTCGGGCTTCAATTGGCTTTCAAGCTTGGATTATTATGGTTTTGGCGGTATTCTGGCGGACGATATGGGCCTCGGTAAAACTTTGCAGGCTTTATCCTACATCACGTCGATTCGCTCCACTCGGCCCGCACCTGTACTGATTGCGGCACCTACTTCCCTCATTTACAACTGGGTCGCAGAAGCCAAGAAATTTGTTCCGGAGCTTTGTGTTTTGCTTTTAGAAGGAAACAAGAAACAACGAAGCGAACACATTGAAAAGATTGGCTCCTGCGATATGGTGGTCTGTTCCTATGCGGTCTTGCGGCAGGATATCAAAGAACTCCGAAACATTGAGTTTTCAGCCTTCTTTATCGATGAGGCACAGTACATCAAAAACCCGAGCACACAAACGGCTCGCGCAGTGAAAAAGATTATCGCCGGGCGTCGTTTTGCACTGACGGGTACGCCGATTGAAAACAGCCTTTCGGAGCTCTGGTCCATTTTTGATTTTTTGATGCCCTCCTATTTATTTTCATTGCGCCAATTTCAGGAACGTTTTGAGCTTCCCATCATTCGCGATCAGGACCCTTTGGCTACCGAACGCTTGAAGCAGTTAACCGCTCCTTTTATTTTGCGTCGCTTAAAAAAAGAGGTCCTGAAAGAACTTCCGGACAAAATTGAAAGTGAACTGCTCTGTGAAATGACGCCAACGCAAGATAAGCTCTATTACGCCTATCTTTCGGGTGCTCGTGAGGAGCTTTCACAGATTCGTGACGAAAACGATTTCAAAAAATCTCAGATGCAGATTTTGACCTTGATTACGCGCTTACGTCAGCTCTGCTGTCATCCTGCTCTCTTTTTAAACGACTACAACGGTGGCAGTGGAAAGCTTGACGCTCTGTTTGAGCTTTTGGACAGCTTGTTGGACGGTGCGCACAGTAGTCTGATTTTTTCGCAGTTTACGGGTCTGTTGTCCCTTGTGGCCAACCGCTTGGAGAAAGCCGGCACAGCCTATTTTTATCTAGACGGCAGCACCCCCGCCAAGGAGCGTTTGGATAGGGCCGAACGCTTCAATGCGGGTGAAGTCTCTGTTTTCTTAATTTCACTAAGGGCCGGTGGCACAGGTCTGAATTTGATCGGTGCGGACACGGTCATCCACCTCGACCCGTGGTGGAATCCCGCAGTGGAGGACCAGGCTAGCGATCGTGCCCATCGCATAGGACAAGAGAAAGTGCTTCAAATCTTTCGGATTATCGCTCGTGGCAGCATCGAGGAAAAAATTATGGAACTCAAGGAGGATAAACGCCGCTTGATTTCCACCGTAATACAATCGAATACCGACGCCTTCCACAAGTTGAGTCTCGAAGACTTAAGGCAACTTTTGGACTAGGTGCTATACTGAACTTGCGTTAAATACTAAGCACGATTCGGAGAAATAACATGGGAAATATTTTTGCCAAAAAGGACATGACCAAAAACAGTACCCCTGTCAAACAGATGGAGCAATCCATTAAGCATCCGCAGTGGTTGGCCGTGCAACAAGATAACGGCAGCATTTCTCAGGGGTCCGAACAGGCTTGGTATCCCTCACGCTTTCAGAATTCACGTGGCTGCGGTCCGACCACGGCCGCACTTATTACGGCCTATCTCGCTCGGAAACCCGACATGGTCAGCCTCTATAAACCGTATAAGGGCCAAACGCGTAGCAAAGGCTTCATTGATGCCCGCTATGTTCTGAAACAAAACGAGATCTTATTGCATATGGAAGAGCTTTGGCGCTACGTGAAACCCGGAGTCTTCGGACTTTGGCGATCGAGCCAGATGTCACGGGGGCTGATAGATTATGCCGGATCGAAAGGCATTCATCTTGAGACGCGCGTCTTTTGGGTCTCCGTTTTACAGGGAAGAAACTACAAGCTTTGGCCCGAACTTTTTCAATTTATTCGTCATAATTTAGCCTTTGATATACCGATCGCTTGGCTCATTTACGATAAGGGCCGACTCGATTCTCTCGCCTCTCGGCATTGGGTCTCGATTATCGGAATCAAATACCCTTCCGATTTCAGCGCGTGTACGCTGACTGTGGTAGATCATCGGCGCATTTTGGAAATCAATCTCCTGGACTGGCTCAAGCACAGTATTTTTGGCGGAGCCTTTGTGGCTCTACGTCCGCAGCTTCCCTCAGAACAGGTTTAGGATTATTTTCGTCAATTTTGAAGAGAATGTGTAACGCACAAGCCTATTAAAAACACACTTACATCGTGTGTTGATGAGGTCTTCACTTATTTGTCTTTATCTGTTTTTTATCAAGACATTACGTTATCATGTTGTTATTATTACATTATGATTACGCTACAACAAATGAGTTTTTATGTTAAAGGCAAACGCAATCTTCATTAAAAAGCAGACTCGCGCTTTAAAAAGGCTTAGATTATAGGCTTTAGAAGCCCTTCATGCCCTTTCGCCCAGTCTAAGGGATGGAGATTACAGATTCAAGCTAAATTAAAGACTTGTAATATAAATGTCATACAATATCTTGTGGTTAGATAAAAAAAGATGCACAATTACTTTTCAAATCACAGAAAAGATCCCAGTAAAAGCTGTGGACCCGGAAGGCGATTTCCCAAAACCTAAAAGTCAAAAGGTAAAAGAAGAGGTGCGCCCACCCGCATCACGGAAACGTGCTGCAGCGCGCATGAATCGAAGTACCATATCCGGCTCACTATAAAGGAGTAAGCGCGCATCGACAACATGCAGGTTCTCGCGATTAATGCCGCTCAGAAAAGATGTTTCCGATGCCGTCGCCATTTGGAAATCCGTGCTTGTGCGTGTTCGTGTCAACTGACCCGTGCCCAAAACGCGCAGAGACTCATTGCCGGATAAAAGCAAACCCTTAGACCTGGCTGTAAGTCTGGCATAGGGCACCTGCCAGCTTGAAATACCGCGTGGATTATCCAAATCTTCATCTTGATTTAAAAAAGCCTCTTCCCAAGGTTCAAACTCCGCTCCTAACTGAAGCCGCTGCACCTGCGCAGAGTAAAGGGATTGGGTAGTGAATTCTTTATCCACTGCGTCATAGGGTAAGGCGCCCGACATCGGCCAGCGCGTTCCATCCAAGCCATAATAATTACAGCTCATATAGGCCGCGCCTTGTCCCTCCGCCCAAATCGGAAGTCCCGACTCAAGCATGTAACGCAATCGTTGACCTAAGAGACCTTGGTGGCTAAGTAAAGGGAGCATCTCCGAACAAAATAAGCCGCCTACATAGAGGGCATCCATGGCCGGTAAAAAAGGATCTTTCAAAAGGCTGAAGGGTATTAACTTTGCCCCGGATTCAGCTAAAAGTTCCAGATTATCCTGGTTATAAGAAAAGAAGCAACGATCCAAAGGGACGGCGATACGGATTAAGCCTAAAGCCTGACTGGATCTCTGAAGATTTAAAAGCCCGGGAGGCGTATCTTGCTTTAAAAGCGACGCCTCACGTGCCAAGGCGAGAAGCCCTTCCATATCCAAACTTGCGCTGCCCGCCTCCGCCAAAATATCTATCGATTTTCTAAGCTTGGTCCAAACAGGAGCACCGTGGTCACCCAGAGCACGTGTGGACAGCTTTAAAGAAAAAGCCGGCAAAGGCGGTAAATAACCCAATACACGTAGAGACGTATGTTCTTCAATATAAGTCTTCAGTTCCGGATAAATCGAGGCCGCCACCTCGTTAAAGATAAGACCATAAATACCGGCTCCCGTCTGTCCGCTACGACTTCGCCCGACAGAAGATCCAAGCTGTGCCTTCGCCTCTTCAAACCATTTTAAATAACCCAAAAGTTCCGCCAAGACGGACTGCTTACTCCCACGCGGTCGCAGAATCAAAACCACGGGATAGTTCATACGCAAGGCTAAGGAGGCCGCAGAACCTGTGGGCACGACTCCTCCGACCTCACCCAAACGTGAAGCCTCATCACTGTAGAGTCCGTCGAAAAAACCGCCGGCACCCTCCATAGTAGAAAGCTGCGTATCTTCGCTGTGCTTAGCCAGTAAAAAAGCCAGCGTCTCTTGATCGAGCAACCAATCATCCAACAAACGAGGTAAACGTCCGCTCACGAATGCCTGTAAAACCGCCTCCTGCTCGGACGCCGCAGCATGAAAGGGCTGTACGCGTACGCCTGCACGCTTACAGGCGGCCAAAAAAGCCAAATGTACCGCCGTTGTACCGCTATCCGCCGCAACGCCTGAAAACATCAAACGTGGACAATCTGCATAAAGTAAACTTTGTTCCGATCGAACCGCTGCCTTGGCCTCTGCCATCTGTTCCATGAAAAAACCCTTATATTTTTTCTTGGCTTCACTCATGGCTCTCCTCCCCTGCCAATTCAGTCAGAAAATCCAAAACCCCCAGTTCCGTATAATGTTCAGGATACTGTTCGCGTGCAAAGCCCCTGGACTGTAAGGCATTCGTGCAAGCTTGCAGGGCGGGCACCAAGCGCAGTCTCATGCGCGCCAGTTGTTGTGGCAAAATATTCGCCGTTTTCAAGCTTTCAAAAAAAGAATAGACGGCCGTCGGGCTGGTAAAGACCATATAATCGATGTCATCCAGCATCTGCAACAAGGCTTCGCGCCCCGGCAAATGATTATAGGTTTCGTAAGCCACCAACTCCACAAAAGGAATGGAGCGCATTTGCATCACAACACTGAGCACCGGAACGGCCATGGTCCCACGTACTTGAATGACCACGTCATCCTTGCTGACGCGTTGGGCTATGCCCTGTGAAAGATGCTCCATATCCGCTACTTCAGGAACGAAATCCGGAATGTAGCCAATCGTCCTCAAGGCAGCCAGCGTTCCCGCTCCGTAGGCCGCAATCTTGATTCGGGAAAGTCTTCTTCGGTCAAAATTTAAACGCAAAAGGCAGGCATGAAAAGCTTCCACGGCATTTCCGGAAGTGAAAACAAACCACTGCGTCGATCGTCCGGCCTTACGGCGTCCGGCATGGCTCCTCATCAAGCGTTCAAAGTCGTTATCCATTCGCTTGGCCACCGCCTCCGTGGTGTGATGCTCAACCAGAGCCAACTCGATCGCCCGGGCGCCACGCGACTCGGCCCCCGTTTTTAGGGCTGCGGCATACTCATCATTGGCTCGGCTTTTTCCGATCATGACCATTTTTCCCGAAAGTACGCCTTTAGCCGGCCACCAACTTAGTTGCTCGGCCAAATCTACAGTCGGCCCGACAATAAACGTGGCCGGGGGTAAAATGTTTTCCTGCACCGCCCGAAGACCCATTTCAGAAAGGGGCGCTTTCAAGACGCGTTGAGTCGCCAGACCCGCATCACTAATCAACATCCCTGATTGCTGAGGAGACATGCCGCCCTTGATTAAACCGTCACAAATTTCTTTAAGGTTCGCAATGGCCATGGAAAAAATAAACGTGCCGCCCAAACGAACCAAGGCTTCATAGTCTTTAAAACCATTAGGAGCTTGGGCAAAAACATCTCGGCCGTCTAAAAGATGAACGGCATGAGCGCTTCCGAATAGGGTCGCAGGAACTCCGGCATAGCTGCCGGCAGCCAAGGCGGCGCTGACTCCGGGCACAAGTTCATACGCCATTTTCGCCTTGGAAAGTCGAAGGGCTTCAGAGGCAGCCGGGTCAAGGAGCCAGGGATCACCGCTGCAGAGGCGAACGACATCTTTCCCCTGCCTGGCCTTATCCATAAGAATACGGCAGACTTTTTCACCCGGAGGTAAAAGAGATTTGGGCTTGATCATGCCGGCATCCAGAAAAAGTTGTTCCGCACTCGCTGAAGAGCGCGAGAGGATGACACCGATAGAAGGATCGTCAAAGGCAATGACGTCGGCAGACTTAATCAGCTCTTGCCCGCGAACCGTGAGTAATTCCGTTGGGCCCGGGCCGGCACCGACAATGGATATTTTTCCAAGCAGAGCTTTGAAGGCGGCTTGTTCCAAGTCATCATTCACTTTCAACTGAGCTTTAAAAGACAGCTGCATGTCCACATGTTTCGGCATTTTTTTCGAGCTGAGGGTATTGACTGCCCTCAACCAAGCCGTTTGATTTTCATCATAGTACAAATGCGCTGCAGCCTGGCGATGGGCATCTACTTGCACACCGAGCAGTTTACGGGTCACCCTTGTTTCACAGAGATAGGCCTGCCTTGCTAAGAAATCATCCGCCCATCCTTGTAAATCCGAGGCCACTTGCCTGTTGTTTTTAGCACAGATAAACCCCAGTATTCCCTGTCCCCGGGCAGGGCAAAAGGCCTCGACGGCAAACGGGA
>CAYFRY010000022.1:7128-13014 GCA_964345665.1 uncultured Oscillospiraceae bacterium | reverse complement strand
TGTGGACCACGGTAGTTTGCATTTTTATCGTCGTAATGTCCTTGCTGATTATCAACGGTTTTAACGAAAAAACCTTAGCGGCCGGCCTGGCCTCTATTATGGGAATGAGTGTGGCTTCTTTGTTGATGGTCATCATGAATGCGAGCATGAAACTCACCGGCTTCATTAATGAAGAAGCCGGTTATTTGAATCGCGTCAACCCGGGTGTGGAGTATGATATTAAAGCGATTATGTTCTGTGCCATTATTCTGGGTGCCACGGGAGCGGTTATGGATGTTTCTATGGACATTGCCTCTTCTTTGCGTGAACTTTCAAATACGGAAGACGGGAAGCGTTTTTCCGCCTTGATCAAAAGCGGTTTTGAAATCGGAAAAGACTCCCTCGGCACTATGGCCAACACGCTGATTTTAGCTTATGTAGGTGGCTCCTTTATCTCCCTCTTACTTATTGTTTCTTTGAATCTGAATAACCTTCGCTTCCTGATGAACAGTGAAGGCATGGTAGTTGAGCTTTTACAGATGTTAATCGGTGCATTCAGCATGCTCTTCACGATTCCTTTTGCCACCCTTATTAGTGCTTTCCTCTACAGTGGCGCAAGGAAAAAAGTGCTCTCAAGCTTATGAAGACTCAGCGTCTGTTTTTTCTGTAGGCACGCGCTCTTTTGCGTTTGTTATGTCGATGAATGAGATAAAGAATCAAGAGCAGGAAGAGAAAGGCTAAAACATAGACCGCATAGGGCTTCGTGACTTCAAGGAAATAGCTCCAGCGGCTTTGTTTTATTTCCCTACCGGGTGTAAAGGCATAGGCATAAACGAGCTCACCACTGCGTTGATCGGTAATACGCATCTCTCCGATTACGTCGTTCGCCGCTAAAGGTGCCTTTAAGGAAGAGGGCAAAGAGAGCTCATAGTTGTAGCGACTGAGCGTATCAATCGGTGTAAAAGGAAGTTGTACCGTTTCCGGCACCGTAATCAGCAAACTCTCGTCAGAAGCCGCTCCCGAAATGGGGAGCAGGGCAATGTGATCTCCTTGAGTCAAGAGAGTAACGAGCTTAGCTTCTTCAAAAAGATAGGTGTAAATTTTTTCGTGATCGGAAACGTTTGCTCCGTAGTCATAGGCATTGCTGCTGACAACAATATAGTCTTTATTGGCGAAATGACAGTAGGAAGCAAGAGAATAACCGGATTCAACAATACGGCCGGTTTTTCCGCCTTGGATATACTTCAGTTCTGTGTCCGTCGCTTCGGCATAGGGCAGCAGCGTGTGTTCCATATCAAAGCCATCGGGATGCTCTGCGCTGGCAGCGGACTGATAGTGCAAGGTGGAAGATATTTCTCGGAAAAGAGGTTTGGCCAAACAGGCCTGTAATATAAGCGCCATGTCACTGAGCGTGCTGTAATTATCTTCCGCATGGAGCCCGGTAGGGTTGGAAAAATGGCTGTCTTTCAGTCCGAGTTCCTCAGCCTTAATATTCATCAGTTGGGAAAAATAAACTGGATGATCGGACAGGACATGCATGAGCACATTGGCCGCATCGTTGCCCGACTCCAGTAAACAGGCGTAAAGCAGGTCTCGGACGCTGATTTTTTCACCGGATTCCAAACCCAAAACGCTGGCGTTAGCTTCTTCTAGGCCTTCCAGGTCTTCCGGACCGGCTTCCGTTTCTTGATCCAAACGGATCAATCCCGATTCCAAGGCATCCAATGCGAGTAGGACCGTCATCAGCTTCGTCATGGAAGCCGGATAAATGCGCTCTTGTGACCCGACTGCAGCTAAGTCTATGTAGCTCGGTTCTCCGGATTCGGAGGGGATCGATAGTTCTCTGATTAAAACATGGGTTGAATCTAATTCCAGGTCCTCAAGCGTGATAGGAAGGACACGTTCTTGCTTGGTCTCGGCGGAACTTGATTCAAGCGGTATTTGAGTTTCAACGAGAGCACAGATTTCTGTCGGTAGGGGAAAAAAGGAAAGAGGTGAAGAGAAGATGAAAAACAAGGTCATAAACAAAACAAAGAGTTTGTTTCGTTCTTTTTTACCTGTATACATGATTCACCTCATAAATTGCAAGGATTTCGGTCGTTGTCAGTTTTTTATTCTAGCACAGACTTACGTTATAATCAGATTTTAAAGACAAGATACCAAGCTGAAAACGAAACGGCTCGGGAAAGAAGGTATGAAAGCATTATGAAAGAGATTTGTTGGGGAATTATCGGTGCGGGAAATATTGCCAAGTGTTTTGTGGCAGCACTTCCCTTGGCTCCCGGGAACCGTTTAGTCGCCGTCGCCTCTCAGACCGAAGGAAAAGCCAAGGCTTTTATTGAGGATATGGCATTGACTAACGTCGAGGCTTTGGACTGTTATGAGGCTCTTTTAGCACGTGAAGATATCGATGTCGTCTATGTCGCCACTGTGAACACGGAGCATTGTGCGAACACGCTTTTAGCCTTGAATTATGGCAAAGCGGTGCTTTGTGAAAAGCCTTTCGCCCTGAATGAAAAAGAAGCCCGATTAATGATTGAGAAAGCGCGTGAAAAGGGTCTTTTCCTGATGGAAGCCATGTGGACTCGCCTCAATCCTATTAACAGCCAAGTCCGCTCCCTTATCAAGAGTGGTCGTATCGGTGAAGTGAAGCGTATTGAGGCGTCTTTCGGATACTTTGGCGGAGAGGACAAGGCCGGGCGTCATTTAAATCGTGACTTGGGAGGAGGATCTCTTCTGGATGTCGGCATATACCCACTCTCTTACAGTGCTTTTCTTCTGGGGCTAGTCCCGCACTATGAGTACTCTTGTGCGGTTTTAGATGAATTTACAGGTGTTGACCGGCAGTTCGAAGGACTCGCGACAGCTGCAAGCGATTGCCTGATTGCCTCCGCCGCTTCAGTTGTTTGTCAGCTGGCTAATGACGCACGTATCTTCGGCAGTAAAGCGTTCATCCGTGTGCCCTGTTTTTTCAATCCGAAAACAGCCTCGATCATGGACTACGGAAAAGATCACCAAGCGACAGCTCATACAATCGAAACGCTTGCTAATGAAGAGGGGGGAAACGGTTATCAGTACGAAATCATGGCTGTTGCGGATTGTTTGCGACAAGGAAAAACGGAGTCGGATGTGATGCCTTTGGAAGAAAGTCTAGCTTTGATGGCCGAAATGGATCGTATGCGCGCAAGTTGGGGCTTGTCTTATCCTTCGGAAGAAAAGGTAAAGCGCTGAAAAATCGACGGTTTTAAGGCTTTTATCGTCTTTCACTTGGCCAACTGGCGTCCGGGACGAAAATAAGCTAGAATACCAGTTTAATGTAATAAGGAGGCGGGAAACTTTGCTTGTCAAATGCTTTCCCGCTATTGTGATTAAGCATGAGAAAAAATAATTTAGATCATTTGATAGTGGAAGCCCCACCTACCGGCGGACGGCTGAAGCGTTTTATCATTTACAGTTTGGCCATTGTTTTGGGTCTCTTCAGCGGTGCGCTGATTTACTTGTGGTTACTTTTGGGTTCTATGGGCTTTGCCAGTGTACCGATTATGAACTCGGACAGTAATCAGATGGTGAACAGCGGGGATAGGGTTGACGTGAACGGCTTGATTTCAGGTATTTACAGTCCTACGGAATATCCCATTCACTATGTTAAGCCCAAGTCTTCGTCGGTTACGAATATTTTGGTCTTCGGTTTGGATGAAAGAGATCCGTCCAATCCTTCTGCGCCGAGTCGAACAGACGCAATGATTGTGCTGAGTTTGGACCGTAAGAACAATGCCATTAAGCTCAGTTCCCTGATGCGTGATATTCAGGCCGATATCAAGGGGCGAGAGGGCGCGGCGGATAAACTGAATGCGGCTTATGTGCACGGCGGAATCGGCATGCTGATTAATACGATTAATGAGATGTTCGACTTGGATATCCAGCATTTTATGAAATTCGACTTTTGGAGTGCCGCTCAATTCATTGATGCGGCCGGAGGCGTAACGATTGACGTAAGCAGTGAGGAGTTGGAGTACCTTAACGCCAGTGTCTATGAACAAAGTAATCTGGCAGGTACCGCACCGCAGATTTTGGCCGAGGCGGGGACACAAAAACTGACGGGTATGCAAGCCATCGCTTGGGCTCGTATTCGCGCTATAGGAAATGATCAAGGTCGTACCTCAAGACAGCGTACGGTGATTATGAGCATGCTCAGTGACTTTTCTTCTAAAGGCATGAGACAAAAATTGGCCACGGTGACGGCGGCCTTGCCCTACGCCACGACAAACTTCAGCCGAGAAGGGCTGATTTGGCTGGGCATGCGCAGCATGGGCTGCCTGTCCAATCTGGCGGATTACCGTGTTCCTGAAGATGAGATGTATTATACGGATGAAAGCAATTACAATATTATTGTTAATCTCGAAGAACAAGTCCCGGCCTTACATCAGTTTATTTATGAGAAAGTTGTGGAGTAAAGCATGAAGTATATGGCAATTGCCCTCTCTGAAATGGGCAAAATCAGGAAAAATAATGAAGACAATTTATTTTTTGACGGCAGTTTTCGCAGCACCGCAGGCTCTGCGGAATCCTTTCGAAAAAGCCTATCTTCACAGGAGAGCGTCAAGCTTTTCGCACTCTGCGACGGCATGGGCGGCGAGGCCATGGGTGAGCAGGCTTCTTACATGGCCGTTTCTGGTCTGAAAGAGATTGAGGCACATTTTAAAAAAGATGGGGGGCGCTCTTTTCCCAAACTGATGCCACGCTATTTAAACCGTGTGAACGAAGCGATTTGTCAAATCATACGTAACAACAAAGGTAGACGTATGGGCTCGACCTTCGCCTCTCTGATCCTTAAGGGTAATGTTGCGCAGTCTATTAACGTTGGTGACTCTCGCGTCTATCTGTTCAGACATGCCAAGCTGACGCAGCTTAGCGTGGATCATACCTATGCACAGCGTTTAGTGGAGATGGGCATCATCAGCCAGGAAGAAGCGGCCTTGCATCCTGAAAAAAATCGCTTGACGCAGCACCTTGGTCTGTTTAAGGAAGAAGCCAAAATTCAGCCCGCGCTCTCACCGGAAATCTGGATTCAGGAAGGTGATTACTTTCTCATCTGTACCGACGGGATGACTGAAATGCTTTCCGAAGCGAATATTACAGAAATTCTGCGTTCGCCTTTGGCCTTTATGCAACAGGCGGAAAACTTGATGCAGCGCGCCTTGCATGCCGGAGGAAAGGACAATATCAGTCTGATCTTAATCAAAATTTTAGAGCTGGACGAGACCGGGGAGGAAGAAAGTGAGCCGCTCCTCTCACAAGCGTTGCTTTCGGAAGCCGCTGCCCCCGCTGTTCTGGCCTCGGCTGCCCCCATTATACCGAACGAAGCGCCTACACCCGTTCCTGAAGCGGTTCTTGCTCCGACAAGTAGTTATAAGGAAATTATTCAGTCCGAGCCGGCGATGCCGCTTCTCGGCGATACGGCTCCGGTGCCTTCCGTTAAAGAAGCGGTGATTTCGGAAAAGGCGGCAGAAACCGTCGCGCCACCTGCTTATGAGCTCAGTGAAGACGAAATCAGACGCTTCGAAGAGGCTCGTCAGGCCGCCTTGGAAAGACAACAGGCGCTTAGGGGCAGTGCGGCAGTGACCGCTCCCGGCACTTCAGCCGGCGCTGTAAACAAGACCCAAGCGATTCTTCCGACTCAGGCGCGTAAAGAAGACCCACGCAAACGTAAATTGCGTGGGCCCAGTACAGCTCATATTATCGGAAGAGCGATTCTGCTCTTTGTACTCTTCTCAATTATCGGTGCGGCACTCATCTTCATTCTGATGAATATTGATGCGCTCACTCGCTTTTTCAACGACTTATTCGGTCTTTAAGAACTCAGCCCCCTAATTGTGAAAAGCGCTGCTGTTGGTCATATTTCCTCAG
>CAYFRY010000022.1:0-7118 GCA_964345665.1 uncultured Oscillospiraceae bacterium | reverse complement strand
GCCTATTTATTTTGGCAGTCTGATCCAAGAGAGAAGAGATAGAGGCATTGTGGTTCAGGGCATCAATCAGCAGAGCGACAAAACGCGTCAGGTCCACGCTGACGAACCAGTCTTTAGCCAGAAGTTCCGGCGGTGTATAAATCAGATTGCTGGCAAAAACACGATCAATATATCCGGCGGCCACGGCTTCTTCGAGCTCTTTGGTGCCGTCTGCAGCCACGAGGTAAGAGGCAATGCAGAAGACACGTTTGGCTTTGGCCTCTTTAAGCTTTTTGGCGGTTTCAACCATGGCGCGGCCGGTGACGATCATATCATCTACAACGAGTGCGTCACGTCCTGCAGGCGAGTCACCGAGATATTCAAAAGATTTAATAACGCTATTGGAGTCACTGTAGTCGCGCTTACGGTAAAAAGTACCGAGTGGCAGACCCAAAACGGTGGCATAGAACATGGCCCGCTTGATGCCCATTTCGTCCGGTGAAATGACCATGGACGAGTTGCCGCTTGAAAAATCCAAGTCGTCATACTCTTGACAGAGCGCTTTTATCATCTGATAGCTGAGCGGAATGTTGTCGATACTCTTTTTAGGCAGGGCATTTTCTACTCTGGGATCATGCGGATCAAAGCTGATAATATTTTTAACGTTCAACTCTTCCAGCTCTTTAAGCATATAGGCGCAGTCTAAGGACTCACGTGTGTTCCGCACATCCTGTCTGCCCTCATACATAAAAGGCATGATGACACTGACGCGTTCGGTTTTGTCATTAGTTGCCAGAATCATACGGACCAAGTCCTGAAAATGATCGTCCGGACCCATGCATACGGTTTTCCCGAAGAGCTTGTATTGGATGCTGTAATTTAGAACATCACAAAAAATATACGTGTCATGTCCACGAATGGAGTCAATAATCGCGCCCTTGCCTTCACCCGAAGAAAAGCGAACGGAGTGGCTTTCTTTAATGTAGCTGTCACGCAGGAAGCCCGGTTCCGAAAGACCGAAGTTGGGGGATTCGCTTAAATATTCGAGTCGCCTGTTGTGCAGGTGTTTGTCTACCCGTTCGACAAAGTCCTGACTGCCGGGCAAAGCCAGTAGGGCGATGGGACCGACCGAAGGCATAGGGTTACGTCCGTATTGGTTATAACGATAATAGTCTTTACTGTGAGTACCTGTGAGGTGCAAAGAATCAGGCATTGTCTTTCAAGGCTCTCTTTCTACGCCAATTCAGCGTTTCTTTTTATTTTTATTACGCTCAAGGAAATTGCGGATACGATCCGTCTGATTGACCATGTAGGACAAGGAGGCATCGTGGTTGATCGCATCGATGAGCAAGGCAACAAACTTCGACATGTTGACTTCGCGGTACCAGGGCGCCATTTTTAATTCCGGCAAACGATAAATCAGGTTGGTGGTGAAAACACGCGTGAGAATCCCTTCCTCATAGGCCTTATCGAAAATGGCGGTACCCGAAGTGAAGAGGCCGAAGGTGGCGGCACAGTAAATGTTACGAGCACCCAATTGGCGCATTTCACGGCAAATATCCAACATGGAATCACCGGAGGCA
This sequence comes from uncultured Oscillospiraceae bacterium, assembly GCA_964345665.1. Classification (GTDB taxonomy): domain Bacteria; phylum Bacillota; class Clostridia; order Saccharofermentanales; family Fastidiosipilaceae; genus JAXGQD01. Next base: position 5,556 of record CAYFRY010000022.1, on the reverse strand, counting down.
ATCATGTCGTCCACAATGAGTACATCTTTTCCCTCAGCCGATTCGCCTAAGAATTCGTGTTTCAAGATGGGATTACGTCCGTCTACTACACGCGTATAGTCGCGCCGTTTGTAGAAAGTGCCGAGCGGACAACCCAAAACGCTCGCGTAATACATAGAGCGTGGCAAAGCTCCTTCATCCGGGCTGATAATCATCAAATCCGGATTTTTGGTGGAAAGAGAAGGCCTTTCTTGAGCCAGGCTTTTAATGATTTGGAAAGTCGCCGGAATATCCTCAAAGCCCGAAACCGGTATGGCGTTGGACACACGCGGGTCGTGCGCATCGAAAGTAATGATGGTACTGACCCCCAAATTGTGCAACTCTTCCAGCATAAAAGCGCAGTCGAGCGATTCTCGGCCGTTGCGTTTGTGTTGCCGGCTGTCGTAGAGGAAAGGCATAATGACGTTGATTCGTCTGGCTTTTCCGCTGATGGCCAGAATGATTCGCTTCAGGTCCTGGTAGTGTTCATCCGGACTCATGTACTTTTCTACGCCGAAAAGCGGGTAGGTACAGCTGTGATTAAGAACGTCACAGATGATAAAAATATCATGTCCACGGACACTGTTAAGAATGACGACACGGCCTTCCCCTGTCGAATAGCGACTGTAGTCGGCGCTGATGGTGTAGTCTTTTCGTAAAAAGGTGCTGTTTACGCCCTTTGATAATTTGTCTTGATAGGCCAGACGCCTTTTATAGAGACGGTCATTGACTTCTGCTGAAAATTCCGTACTGTTTACCATCGGAATAATGCCGATAGGTCCGATGGATTCCATGATGTTGTCACCGTGTTGATCGTACAAAACGTAACTCTTGTGGCCGTCGATAACTGCGTTAACCATCTAGTCCCTCCGCGGTCGAGATGATGTGCGTTACGGACTGATTATAGCTTAAGCTGAGTCTTAATGATACATGACAAAAGGTAGATTTGCCTTAGGGAATAGGGAAGGATAAGATGGCAGAGGCACAGTTTTTCAAAAATTTAGAGTTTTATCGTTTAGCGGCACAGCTTAAGGATTGCCCTCAGGACGGCTTACCCGAAATCGTGATGGCAGGGCGTTCCAATGTAGGCAAGTCCAGTTTGGTGAATGCTTTAGCCGGTCAAAACCGCTTGGCCAGAGTGAGTTCAACGCCGGGGAAAACCAGGCAGGTGATCTACTACAGAAAGCCGGGCTACTGTTTGATTACGGATGTGCCGGGTTATGGTTTTGCCAAAGTGTCCAAGGAGGAAAAAGCGCGTTTCTCGCAGCTGGTCGAGGGCTATTTTTCGCTGGGACGTAATCTGGCTTTGGTTCTCCTGCTCTTGGACATAAGACATGCGCCCAATGAACACGATATTCAGATGATTGACTACATGCGTGCAATGGCTTTGCCTTTTGCCCTGGTCTTTACCAAATGTGACAAACTTTCGCGGGCACAAGTACAGCGTCAAATCCGGCAGATGTACAAGTTGATGCGATGGGATGAAGAGACGGCGGTTTTCGCGATTTCGGCTTTGAAACGCCTCGGTGTCAGTGAGCTTGAGGCCTACATAAGGACGCAAGTGGATGCTTTTTCGACCGAAAAAGAGGAAGTTTGAGGAATTAAATCGCCCTGTCGGCTTATTTTTCCGCTTATGCTTCGGATATGTGGAAAAAAAGATTCAGCCAACGGAATATCGTATTATTCAGCCTTTTTCTTGTTTCGCTCTTATGGGCATGCTATCAGTATTCGGATAAGGCGTCCAAAGCGAAGCGGCTTTTGCTCAAGCCCGAAGCTTGGCATCTTGTGACGATTGAAAGTATAAGGTGGGTCAGCTGTGAGCAGCAAGAGTGGATACTTGCTGTCCCCGGCGGAGTAAGGGTTTTGACCTACTATAAAAGTCAAAAAGAGATTTTCTTGCCGGGTGATGAAGTCCGTGTCTATCTGCGCCTTTCGTGGCCGGAACCCGCACGAAACCCGGGCGCTTTTGATGAGCGTTTTTACTGTTTCAGTCATCAAATTCAATTGAAAGCCCATATTTTGGACTTTGGTCCTGTTCAAGGGAAAGAGGCGCGAAGCGTTTTTTCGCGACTTTCCTATCAATGGCGTCAGTACATCGCAGGGCAACTTCAAAACGCTTTGGATAAAAATGAGGCGGCGCTGGCTGCGGCCGTTTTGATGGGTGAGGAACGTTTTCTTTCTGCAACGATGAAGGAGAGTTTTCGCCGGTCAGGTCTTACGCATCTTTTGGTTGTTTCCGCGGGTAATCTCTCGCTTTTACTTACACTTAGCGCCTTACTGCTGGAAAAGTGGGTACCGAATTTAGCGGGACGATTACTTAGTCAAATGCTTGTGGCACTTTTTTATGGACTTCTCTGTAATTGGGATGCCTCGATTTCCAGGGCTGTTATGATGTTTGTTTTCCGTGCTTCGGCCCAATATTTTGAGCGAGCGGCCTCGGCCAAGCGAAATCTGAATTATGCCGCTTATTTTATGCTTTGCATAAATCCTTACTATGTTTTCAGACTGGGCTTTTTGATGTCCTTTGTTTGCAGTTTCGCTATTCTGAATTATGGGAATCGTGTCAATACGTGCTTGGAGACATGCTTAAAGGCGGTTTTTAAGCCTCTGCATCCGCCCTTGTGGCAAGTCTGTTTAAAAAAGGCACTAAGGTTTCTGGGACAAGGGCTTATTATGACGTCCATAGCGCAGTTAGCGGTTATACCTTTTAACATTTACCTAGGCTCCCCGATCGGTCCTTTTCAGTGGCTTGTCAACTTGCCCGCTGCTCTTTTAGTCAGTTTTCTCGGATTGCTTTTGTTTTTACTCCTGCCGGTTTTTCTTTTATGGCCTGGCCTGATGTGTTTTTTGAATTTGCCGCTACAAGCTATGGATGGGGCGCTTAAGCTTTTGATCCTTATCGCAGAGTGGGGAGCAGAGGCGCCGCTGACCCATACGGCAGGTCGTTTGGCCTGGATGCTTGCGCTTCCTGCTTGGGGCTACGCGCTACTGGATTTAGGTATGAGAAACTTGACACAAAAACGGAGACGCTTTCTGCAGAGGGGCCTAGGGGTGCTTCCCTTTTTAATCCTGATTTTGATGCGGATAAGGACGCCTGATTACGCCCTCTATTTTATCGATGTCGGGCAGGGTTCCGCGGTTCTGATAAGGGATTCTGTCGGACATGTCCTGCTCTACGATTGCGGGCCGAAATCGGCGGCGAAAAAGATGACGGCGGTCTGCAGGTCTTTAGAAATCGAGAAAATTGATTTAGTCCTTATCAGCCACATGCATGAAGATCACTATGGGGGATTTACGGCTTTGGCTGAGGCGGTCAGGATAAAAAACGTTCTTCTTCCCGAGGCGGATCGGGTCGAGGGGACGGATCGGAGTGATTGGACCGCGTTGGATGAGCTGGAATCGTTTTGCCAAAGAAACGCAATAGAAGAACTCAAGCTGCATTCAGAGAGCGATAAACTGTTTTTAGCGGAGATGGGGCTGGAGTTTGTCCCGTCTTCTGTTCAGCAGCCCGGTTTGGGAAACGAGGCCTCCAGGGTGGTGATTTTATCTTTGGGCGAAGAGAAGATTTTACTTTCCGGAGATATGGAAAAAGAGCGCTGGCCGAGGCTGAAAGAGGCTTTAAGAGGGGTAAAACCCTTACTCATACAGCTGCCGCACCACGGAGCGAAGGATGCTTTACCGGAAAATTTATTTCATCTTGATGCCGAGGCTATTGTAATCCAGGTAGGCGAGAGGAATTTATACGGACATCCACACCCGTCTGTGCTAGAATCTTTGAAAAAGCAAGGCTTGGATTATTACCGTACAGACCGGGAAGGTTGCATCACGGTCAAATGCTTCGGGAGGTCCTGGTCTTTGGAAACCTATCTAAGTGGTCGGAAGTACGCGTTGAGGTGAGTCAGGTGGCAGCAAGAATCAATAAGACTACGAATACAGCTTCTTATGCGAAACTTGTCAGTGAAATCAAGGCGCAGGCTTTTAAGCCCGTTTATTTGTTCTGGGGTGATGAAGGCTTTTTGATTACGGATTTAGTCAATCGTTTGAAGGCGAATTTACTCAATGAACAGGCCGTTGAACTGGATTTTTCAGTCTATGATGCGGATCATGTGCCTTCGCGCATAGATTGGCTCCGTGTCCGAAACGAACTACAAACGCCCCCCTTTTTGTCAGCCAAACGTATTGTTTTGATTAAAAACAGCGGCCTTTTCAAGACGGGTGTGAGCTTGTCTGCGGATCAGATGGACGCTGCGGAAGCCTGTTTGAGACATAAAGCAACTTGGTCCTGTCTGGTTTTAAGAGAAGAAAAAGTAGACAAGAGAGTGAAAAAGCTTTTGTCCGTTCTCCAGGAAAGCGCGTCGGCCTATGAAATCGGACGCATGGATGCGTCCGGCCTTTCACGCTGGGTTGCGGCCTTTCTGAACCGCTATCATCTTCGCATTTCCAGGCAGGCGGCTGAAAGCCTGATCGACCGCTGTGAGTTGGATATGCAGAGTCTGAGTAATGAACTGAACAAACTGCGCCTTTATGCCGAGAGTCGGGGCTTGGACAGCCTCACACAAACAGAAGTCAATCTTTTGGCCAAGCCGGATTTAAGAGGCGGGATTTTTGATTTGACGGATGCCTTGGCGGCCGCTGATAGCGCGAAGGCCCTTCAACTTTATCGTTTATTGAGACAAAACAAAGAAGCCGCGACTCTGATTCTGTTCATGCTGGCCAGGCACGTAAAGCAGCTGATTTGTGCCCGCAGTGCCGGACGTGAAAGTCTTCTGGTGCCTTTGATGAAACTTCCCCCTTTTGTTTTAAGTCGCTTGGTGAAACAGAGTCGAAGTTTTAGCGAAGAGCAGCTTGCTCGTATGTATCGGCTTTGCCAAGAGCGAGACAGTCAAATCAAATGGGGAAAAATGAATGAGGACATTGCCCTTGAAAGCCTGCTGATCAGCTTGTCGACTCCGTCCGCTTAGTCGACGGCGACCGCAAAGCCCCTAATAGCAGCGCATGCTGCCGTCTGTCGGCTATCCGCGCTTGCGATACAAAAGCGCGGACACTATAATGTAGCTTTGCCAATACACATCAAATGATATACAAGGAGCAATGTTCGTGAACAAATTACAGATGAAAACCCCCTTGGTAGAGATGGACGGCGACGAAATGACCCGTATCCTCTGGAAACAGATTAAAGATTACCTGATTCTTCCCTATGTAGATTTGAAAACGGAATATTTTGATCTGGGCTTGGAAGAGCGCAACCGTACGAATGATCAGGTGACGGTGGATTCTGCGAAGCGCACCCTGGAACTCGGTGTTGCGGTTAAGTGTGCGACGATTACTCCGAACCAGCAGCGTATGGAAGAATACGACTTAAAAGAAATGTGGAAGAGCCCGAATGGCACCATTCGTGCTATTCTTGACGGTACGGTTTTCCGCACGCCTATTATTGCCAAGGGCTTCAAGACTTTTGTGCCTGCTTGGAGAAAACCGATCAGCATTGCCAGACATGCCTACGGTGATATTTACCGCAACACGGAATATCGTGTTGAG
>CAYFRY010000021.1:11325-13259 GCA_964345665.1 uncultured Oscillospiraceae bacterium | reverse complement strand
TAAATCTATGCCATCTACATGGGGGCAATCCCTTCAAGTCAGTATTTTCGGAGAGTCGCACGGTGCGGCGGTCGGTTGTGTGATTGATAATTTGCCGCCGGGTGAGCCTGTAGACATGGAGTCCATCCAAAAACAAAATCATCGTCGCCGTCCCGGCCAAGCCGCTTGGGCTACGCCGCGAGATGAAAAAGACGAGGCCCAAATCCTATCCGGTATATACGAGGGCCGCACCAGCGGAACGCCGCTGGCTGCTATTATTTGGAATCACGACCAACATTCCAAGGACTACAGCATTCTGAAAAACAAACCACGTCCCGGCCATGCAGACTTGACCTCACTCATGCGCTACAACGGGGCAAACGACCCCCGCGGTAGCGGCCATTTTTCCGGACGCATCACAGCTCCGCTTGTGACAGCGGGTACTATTTGTAAAGATATTCTCGCCAGCCGCGGCATAAAAATAGCTGCTCATGCGCTGGAAATCGCCGGAGTAGAGGATCGTGCTGCAGAAGTGGTAACGGCTGAAGATCAAGACCTCCTGGCCGTGGCCGACAAACTCTTTCCGGTGATTGATGACGCGGCCGGTGAAAAAATGCAGGCTGCTATTATAGCGGCGAAAGAGGATAAAGATTCCGTCGGTGGTATCGTTGAAGTGGTTTGCTACGGCTTTCCGGGTGGTGTGGGTTCGCCCTTTTTCGGTGGTATTGAGCCGCAGCTCGCAACCTGGTTTTATGCTATTCCGGCCGTGAAAGGACTCAGTTTCGGTGCGGGTTTTGATGTGGTGAAAAAACGCGGTTCTGAAAACAATGATCATGCGCTTATCCAAGAAGAAAACGGCCACAAACGCATCCGCCTAGCCAGCAATAACGCAGGCGGTGCGGAGGGTGGCATCAGCAACGGCATGCCGATTGTCGCTCGCCTTGCCTTTAAGCCACCCGCTTCAATCGCTGCGGTTCAGAACACCGTTGACCTGGAAAGCATGGAAAACACGACCTTGGAGGTCCCCGGACGTCACGATCCTTGTATTGTCCCTCGTGCCGTTCCTGTTGTGGAGTCTGTCATGGCCATGGGGCTTTTGGACTTACTCATGAGCTCAGGCTTGTTCGCAAGCTTACCCCGAATCAAAAACCCTGAGAAAAAAGGTGAATAAATGAAAAAGGCGCGCATTTTATTACTTAATGGTCCGAACTTAAATTTATTAGGGCAAAGAAATCCTGAGCATTACGGCCGTTTTACCCTAAAAGATGTAGAGTATTTGGCCCGTGAAACCGCCTTATCTCTGGGCTGCGAGCTTGATGCCAAGCAATCGAATCATGAGGGGCAATTGATTGATTGGATCCAGGAGGCGCGTACTCTCTATGCGGCGATCGTCATCAATGCGGCTGCTTACACACACTACTCAATTGCTATCGGTGACGCATTGGAACTCTTCAAGGGTCCGAAGATTGAAGTGCATATTTCCGATATTCATCAGCGAGAAGACTTTAGAAAACACTCGGCTATTTTATTTGCCTGTGATGACCAAATTTCCGGGCACGGTCTTGATAGTTACCGCCTAGGTGTGAAGCGGGCGGTGGAATTGCTCGGAAAGTAGGAACGGAGGCCAAGGTGCGTTTTGATATCAACCAATTCAAGTGGACAAGAGAACCTGCGGATTGTAGTCTATCCGCGGAAAAAATTGAAATAGTCACAAGGCCTTACACGGATTTATGGCAAAGAACGTATTACCATTTCAGAAACGATAATGCGCCTGTTTTGCAGATGGAAACGGAGGAAAAGTATTTCTCTTTTACCGTGAAAACGGAATTTGAAAGCAAGCGCCGCTTTGACCAATGTGGCATCGTCATGTATCTCGACTCGGAAAACTGGTTGAAGGCATCAATAGAGTATGAGAACGAGAAATCCCAGCATCTGGGAACCGTTGTTACGAATAG
>CAYFRY010000021.1:11065-11315 GCA_964345665.1 uncultured Oscillospiraceae bacterium | reverse complement strand
AGACTGGGCGACGACTGAGATAGAGGCCTCCATAAAGACTATGTGGTATAGATTTAGCCGTAGAGAAGAGGACTATTGCATTGAGAATTCTGAGGATGGAATAAACTTTAAGCCAATGCGCGTGTGCCATATGCTTGCCGGTGGCGGAAAAATTCAGTTCGGCGTCTATGCTTGTAGTCCGGAAGATTCTTCTTTCAAAGCGATTTTTACTCATATGGAAATCAGCGCGTGTAGGTGGTTGGCACATGAC
>CAYFRY010000021.1:6921-11055 GCA_964345665.1 uncultured Oscillospiraceae bacterium | reverse complement strand
CAGATGATCAACGAGGCCAGCGAGGTCTCGAACGAGCTCGAGATCACGCGCCCCGACATGGATCGCTTCGCCGCCCGCTCCCACCAGCTGGCGGCCAAGGCGACCGACGAGGGCCGCCTGGCGGAGGAGATCGCACCGGGTACTTGGTTCCAGCTGAAGGATGACGAGCTGAGCCGGATTCAGAAATACGACACGGAGTTTATGCCGGGCAAGCGCCTGATGAGGCGTGATGAGTTATTTGCTTAATTCTGCAATTGCTATAGGTATGAGGTACAAGTTATTCAGTGCAAACCTCTTGGAAATATTGTTCCTTGGCAAGGAATAACATCCCTTGGATACCCGCATAGCGGCCCAAAGAGGTTGCTTTAATAGTTGGCATTGGACGTTTTCGATGAAAAAAGATCTGATTTAATTGTTTGACATAGCACCCAATAAAAGGTGCGTACTCGCCACCGAAAACTACACAGGATACAGATATAAAATTCATTAAGTTATATGTAACGACAGCTAAACGTTGGCAAATATCCTCCACAATGGCAACTGTTTCTGGATGAGCATCGTCAAAAAGCTTGACAATTTTTTCGAAAGAAGGAGGCGTTTTTGTAGCGTAAGCATCTTGACAGCGTTTTTTTAATTGCTCAATAAAGATTGTAGATTCAAAGTTTTCTTCTGACTCTAATGAGTCAAGTGAAACGTAGTCATAGATTTCGCCTGCATCAAAACGATCACCATAAAGCAACTGGCCGTCCAAGAGAATAGCTGCCCCCACCCCTAAGCCTGCACTGAAGTAAATCATGTTTGGTTCCTGATTCCCAACTCCTTTTGACCATTCACCTAGGGCAGCTGCGTTGACATCGTTGTACACAATAATGGGAAGGGCGAATGCCTGAGAAAAAACGCTTTTGATATCTAACTCCCACCAAGCCGGGCCACCACACTGATCATTGAAGGATACTAGTTGACCCGTATCGTCATATACACCCGGAGCTGCAATCGCAATACAACAAACATCAGAAGCCTTGCCTCCCAGCGACTGCAATAATATACGAATACTGTTTTTAACTAGCTCTAGGCAGGATTCAATAGGTGTTTCATCAGCAATATAAATATCGAAAGCATTAAGGATATTTCCGTCTAAGTCGCCTAGGGCAAAAACTGGGTTAGAAAAGTTCAAGTTGATAGCAACAATGTATCTGTGTTGGGGATTAAGTCGTAGCAAAATAGACTTTCTTCCTCCAGATGGTCCGGTGCTACTCTCTCCTACTTCCTCAACGATGCCACCGTTGGTACAGATTCCGAGGCTTTTGGTAGAGACTTGGCGGAACATGTTTACGAAAAAATGGGTGATCAGGAAATAAATCTGGTTTTCATACAGTCCCAACTGACCGGTGTTTCTCAGACCTTGACCTACACTACCATGTTGGATCGCTTGAAAGAACTTGGCGCTAATGTAAATTTGACCGTACAGGATGAATGTCAGTCTAGTTCTGCTACTGTTCAGGATAAATTGGCAGCTTTAAAGAAGACTTATCCAGAAATCAATGTCATGATTTGTACAGATGGTTAGGGTACAGAGGGTCTGGGTGCCTTCATTCAAGAAAATGACCTTAGTGAAAGTGTCCTGTCTATCGGCCGTGATGATACGACTCCTACTATGAACTATGTCAAGAACGGTTCTCTCAGCAGCGTATTTATTCAAAACGTTGGTGACAGGGGCTACCAAAGTGTCATGATGTGCCAAAAATACATGAAAGGTGAAGAATTCCCTAAATATTACAACACGGGATCGACCATTTTGGATGCAAGTAACATTGATGCTCATGCAGCAAAGTTCGGTATTACTCTTGAATAAGAAGTATTGGATATCATAGCAAGTTCGACCTAAAGCTTGTCTAGTTGTCCGGTATGTTCTGGCAAACAAAACACGGCGTTGCCGCCTAGGCAGGCGGCAACGCTAATTTTAAAAGACTTGGGAGTCATGTCATGAAACAATCCTCTGCATCTACCAAAAAGAATGTATTAATTCGACTTATCAGCAACAATGAAATCGGGACGATTTTTCCGCTTTTAGCGCTCTGTTTGATTATTGCCCTGATTAATCCCGCCTTTCTAGCTTATAAAAATCTAGTTGATGTATTACGAACAGCTAGCTATTCGTTTATTGTTGCTATTCCCGTTACTTTTATGATGATTTCAGGCGGCATGGACATGTCTATCGGTGCGGTTACTTCCTTTGGCAGTGTTATTTCGGCTATTACTATCGTTAACTGGGGTTTGCCGATAATCCCTGCGGTGATACTCACAATAGCTCTTAGTTCGTGCATAGGACTATTTAATGGATTAATCATCATGAAGATGAAATTTCCACCTTTCATTGTTACTTTGGCTACTCAGTACATGGTTAATGGTTTTCTATCTATCATTACCCGCAACACTCCTATTGCCGGTCTGCCTTCTGCATTTTTAACACTAGGTCAGGATAAAGCCTTCGGTGTTGTGTACGATTCAATTTTGATTGCGGCAGTGTTGGGTATTCTTGGGCAAATCGTTTTAAGTAAAAGTAAATACGGTCGATCTGTGTTTGCCACCGGTGGAAATATTGAAACAGCATCATTGGCAGGAATCAATGTATTAGGTATTAGAGTTAGCGCCTATATGCTTTGTTCTGTTTTTGCGAGTATTGCCGGCATTTTGATGTGCTCCCGTTTTTCTAGTGGTCAGCCAATGGCAGGAACAGGTACAGAAATGACAATTATGGCTTCTGTGATTATTGGTGGCACCAGCCTATCAGGAGGTATTGGTTCCGTTACCGGCTCTGCTATCGGTTGTGTGATGTTTGCTATTATCACGAATGGTCTTATTTTTATGAAAGTTTCTACTCTTTGGCAAAATTTAATCTTTGGTGCAATTTTATTACTGTCTATTATTTTGGATAACTATCGTAGGAAAGCCAATGGTTTACTATAAGCAGGGGGAGCTACAATGGATAACAATATTCTCCTGGAAATGAAAAATGTAAGAAAGCAGTACCCTGGTGTGCTTGCGCTGGATAATGTAAGCCTGAAATTATACCAAGGGGAGATTCTGGCACTATGCGGAGAAAATGGTGCGGGAAAATCTACGCTAATGAAGGTACTCAGTGGTAGCTTGGGTAACGCATATGAGGGAGAGATTATCTGTAATGGAAAAATCACACCCATGACGAGTGTTCAGGACGCAGCTCGGGCCGGTATCGAGATGATTTATCAAGAAATCAACATTATGTTGGATGCCACTGTAGCAGAAAATATTTTTGTGGGAAACCTGCCAGGGAAAGGTAATTGGGTAGACTATAGACAGCTTTACGAGGATACACAGGGGCTTTTAGCTTTGGTTGGGATGGATGTTCATCCTACCCAAATAGCTAGAACATTAAACAGTGGCCAATTGCAAATTGTCTCTATCCTTCGGGCACTGAGTAAGCATCCAAAAATTCTGGTGTTAGATGAGCCAACAAGCGCTCTAGCCAACAAGGAAGTAGACATTCTCATGGATTTGCTGAAAAAATTACGTGGCCAAGGCATTAGCTGAAGAACCATTACATTCTTCGTTTATAATGGGTCGCATGGCTTATGCTGCAATGCTTGGAGGAGCTTTCTGGTATTCGCTGTAACAGCGTAGAGGATATTATTGAAATCAAGAAATCAGTGAGGCTTCCTATTATTGGTATTATTAAAGCAGTTTATGAGAATTCTAACGTTTATATTACTCCTACAATGAAAGAGGTGGACGCCCTAGTAGCATGTGGATGTGAAATTATTGCAACGGATGCCACAAATCGGCCAAGGCCGAAAGGAGTAAGTTTATTTGAATTTTTTAAAGAAGTCCGTTTAAAATATCCAAATCAACTTTTTATGGCTGACTGTTCTACATATAAAGAAGGTATGTATGCTTCAGAACTGGGTTTTGATATCATCGGGACAACCATGTGTGGTTATACGGAGTATACGAAAGGAACGGTACTTCCTAATGTGGAGATGATTTCCACACTAGTTCATGACTGTAGAAAGCCGGTTATTGCAGAAGGAGGTATTTGGAGTCCAGCTGATTTAGAAAAGACTTTAGAAGCAGGCGCTTTTGCTGCTGTAGTGGGGG
>CAYFRY010000021.1:541-6801 GCA_964345665.1 uncultured Oscillospiraceae bacterium | reverse complement strand
AAGATAAGCAAACAGGTGACTCAACACGAACACAATGTAAGCGAATTTTGTGATGAACCATGGATGTAGAAAACCTGTGTTACCTTGATTTCGATGTAGGCCACACCTTCTTGCTCTTCTTATGTTATTGCACTCAGAGTATTACCATAGATGTGATTAGGTGACTACAATTAGGATTAGAAGGCCTACCCCAAAAGCGAGGTGAACCTTTCAATGACTTAGGAGGCCAAGATGAATATTGCTCTTTTGGATATTGGCGGAACAGAAATCAAAGCTGCATGCTTGATGGGGAAAGATATTGCATCAATTAAAGAAGCAAATCTGTTAGATAAGATTTCCGTCGCAACGGAGGCTGACTTGGGTGCTTTTGCCGTGATGGAAAGAGCAAAGGGTCTTTTGGCTAAGATGGCACCTTTCGATTGTATCGGAATTTCAACGGCAGGTCAGGTGGATTTTAAGTCCGGTAGTATCCGCTATGCCAATCCAAATCTTCCGGGTTATACGGGCTTTCCTGTTCGAGAGTACATGGCTGAGTTTTTTAATTGTCCTGTAAGTGTAGAAAACGATGTCAATGCAGCAGCTTTAGGGGAATTTTACTTTGGAGTAGGGCTAACAGAAGGCCTAGAAGATTTCCTTTGCCTTACCATAGGGACAGGCATTGGTGGAGCACTTCTTCAAGGAGGACGTCTTCAACGTGGTATCTATGGCTGTGCAGGCGAATTTGGTGCGATGATTACCCATGCCGACACACGTCGTCAGTTTATGGCTGAAGATGAAATGTCAGGCTGCTTTGAGCGTTATGCTTCGACCACGGCATTAGTGCGTAAGGCTTCCGAGATTGATCCAAGCATTCAAAATGGCCGTATTTTATTTACACATATGAACCGGCCTGAAATTCAAGCGGTTTTTGACGCTTGGCTGGACGAGATGGCGATGGGTCTGGCAAGCCTAGTACATATTTTTAATCCTGCTGCCTTCGTACTTGGTGGTGGTATTATGAAGCAGGACGTGCTTTTGCCGGCATTAGAGAAAAAGTTAGAAGAGCATGTCTTTCCCAGTTTCTTGCTAATCCGTTTGTATCGTGCTGTCTTAGGTAATGATGCGGGTCTTTGGGGTGCAGCAGCTCTGGCATTAGGACTTGTAAAATAGATTTACCCAGGTACGCATAAAGGGAGCCCATCAAGATGACCAAAGATCTTCTTTCGTGTATCAAGGCAAGCTATAACCAGTTTACGAAGGCCGAAAAAAAGGTAGCGGATTTGGTCCTGAAAGACCCTGCCCGTATTTTGTTTATGTCGATTACAGACTTGGCGGAAGCCTGCGGTGTGGGTGACACTTCTGTTTTTAGGTTTTGTAAAACCCTGAAGCTGGAAGGTTATCAGGACTTTAAACTAAAGCTTTCTTTAGGCATGTCCTATGAAGAGAGTGGTGTCAGTGATTCACATGACGAATCTTTTTTGAGTCGTGCGCAGGCTGTTATGGATCAGTCTGTGCGGGCCTTGACCGAGACCCGCTCTTTGCTTCGAGAGGATACGGTGCAGCGTATTGTAAAGATGCTGGTTGAAGCGGAAAGGGTTTTCTTTTTCGGTGTGGGTTCGAGTAGGATCAGTGCCAAAGAAGCGATGAACCGTTTCATGCATATCAGTAACAAGTTTTACAGTTTGACAGACACGCATATGCAAGCAATGGCGGCAAGTTTGATGGGGTCTCAAGACTTGCTTTTTGTGCTTTCTTATTCAGGTAATACAAAAGACAGCGTACAGCTTGCTAAGTTGGCTTATGATGCCGGAGCTAAAGTGGTGGGTATGACCCATAGCTTTAAGAGTCCGCTCAGCTTATTTACGCATGAGCTCTTACTTTGCGGTAGCCCAGAGGGACCTCTGCAGGGTGGATCCGGGCAAGGGAAAATCAGCCAACTATATCTCATAGACCTGCTTTACTCTGAATACTTCTTGGTAACGGAAACGGAATCTAAAGAGCACAACAAAAAGACATCCGAAGCGGTGAGCGGAAAGCTTTACTAGTTATAAGAGGTGTTAAGAGCTGTCTTCACGCTTACGATACTTGCAGAGATTGAAGAGGTCTTGGTGGTGCGGTTCATACAAACGAAAAAAGTATCCATTGGGGTGCAAATTATCGACCGTATATATACGACTGGCCCGTTTTTTTATTTGTTTGAGTTTTATAGTTACTTTTGAGTAGAAAAAAGGCATTCCACTTCATAAATAACAAAAAAGCTCTCAAACCATCAATAAAGACAAATATAATTAGGCAAATACTCCTACAGCTCAACTTTTTGGCCAAGATGGACCGTTTTTACGACGGTATGAAAGCTTAGGACAGGCCAAGCTGAACATCACTCCCAAATTCTCCCATACCGATGTACGCACCCCGTATTTGCATACCCCAAACAAGCAAACACCAATGCCTGCCGCCCGTGTTCGCACCCACCGTATACCTATACTTTCTATTTTCATACAAAAAAGGGCCGCCTCTGTTGAGACAGCCCCTGTAAAATAGTGTGCAAACCCATGAGAACTCGCAAGTCAGATGAGCTTATTTTCCTTCAGCGCTTTTTGGAGCCTTTTTCCCGGCCTTTTTCACGCCCTTGTCGCCGGTATCTTTGGCTGCGGCCTTAGCAGCTTTCTTAGCGGCCTTCTTTTCTTTCTTGGCCTTGTCTTCTACTTTTTCTTCTTCTGCTGCGGCCTCAATAATTTCTAGAGCAAAGTCGGGCACAAAAGTCTGCTCATCGACCGGTGGTCTGACGTAGGATTTGTAGTCTTCACGAGGCGGCAGCTCGATGGGAGGATGCTCGATGACCTCGTACGGAATCATGGAGAGCAGATGAGAGATGCAGTTGATGCGTGCGTTTTTCTTTCTATCGGAATGCACCACGAACCAAGGAGAGGTTTTGGTGTCGGTATAGGAGAACATTGCATCCTTAGCTTTAGAGTAGTCCACCCAACGTTTTCTTGACTCAAGATCCATGGGGCTGATTTTCCAGCGACGGGTGGGGTCGTTAATACGTCCTTGGAAGCGACGCTCCTGCTCTTTATCGCTGACCGAGAACCAGTATTTAATCAAAATAATGCCGGAGCGAATCAACATGTTTTCAAAAGAGGGGCAGGAACGCAAGAAGTCTTCGTACTCCTCATTGGTGCAAAAGCCCATGACCTTTTCAACACCGGCACGGTTATACCAACTTCTGTCAAAAAGCACCATCTCTCCTGCAGCGGGCAAATGGGCGACATAACGTTGGAAATACCACTGCGTTTTCTCTTTTTCCGTAGGTACGCCTAAAGCGACTACGCGGCAAACGCGAGGGTTAAGACTTTCGGTGATGCGTTTGATGGTGCCACCCTTACCGGCGGCGTCACGCCCTTCGAAGAGCACAACAACCCGCAGTCCTTTGGCCTTTATCCACTCTTGCAGATTAACCAGTTCAATTTGCAGCTCACGCAAAGTTTTTTCGTACAGTTTATTGCTCATTTTCTGATTGCTGTCTGACATGTTCAGCACCACTTTCCAGTCTATGCAAAAGCAAATCCATAAAAATATTAAACAACTAAACTAATTCTACTACGTTTTTGTTAAATTCGCTTAACAACTTCTTCTGATCAAATCTATTCTTGTGAATGAAATCATGCGGACGGCTTGAAGTAAGTCCGATTTTTTCTGAAACAAGGATCCCTGTCTTTGATTCTCGTCCAAACGAAGTTCTGTTTCAGGAACGAAGCTCCGGTCACCGTAGGCGTTCGGCTTCCGCTACAGACGGATGTCGGAGACACTTATGCAAAGAGATTCGTATCGTCCAGCCTTAACTCTCTATAAAAACAGAGATTTCAATCTAAGCAAACTTTAGCAGAAATTCAGTGTTTAGAGTAGTGTGCTCAGACGAAAATTCAAAAATGTTTTGTGTGGCTAAAGAGCTCTTCGCATTAGGATGGGGCGCATTTGACAAAAGATGCTATAATTGCTGCGATTAAAAACAATACAGAACGAAACTGCATTACACATATAATCGATATAGAGAAGGAATAACGATGAAAATTACAATAAAACATGCAAATACTGTGGCGACCATCAATCTCATGGGAGCCTATCTTGAAGAACTGGAAGAAGCCGCTACGCCGATACTTTTTCCCTATACATTGCTTAAAGATGCCTTCGGTGCGATTAAGACCCGAGGCGGCAGTCATCTTTGCCTGCCCAATTTCGGTGCGCCCGGACAATTTGAAGGTTTGGTCCAGCACGGTTACGCGCGTTTGCGACAGTGGCTGGTTTTAGAACAGGGAGAAGACTTTCTCCGTCTGCAGCTTAAAGGTGAAGGGGCTTATGAGGGTTTGATAGCGAATTTGAGCTACGAAGTGGGCCTAAAATCACTCAAAACAAGTTTGGAGCTTTTGAATATCGGTCGAGAGCCGCTGACGGTAGCACCCGGCTTTCACCCCTATTTTCCTACGCAATCCCATGATTCGAGTCTGAAGGTGAACGGAGAAGAGCTGCGTTTGGACGAGCTTGAAGGCACTTTGTTTCGCAATGAGGTCAAAATCGCTGAAGTCGGCGGGGTCCAGATTCGTTTTGAAACGGATAACTTGAATCGTTTTGCCATTTGGACTGATCTGTTGGCGAATTATGTTTGTGTTGAGCCGACCTATGCTGCGAACTCTTTTGATAAAAATCCCAGTGAGAACTTGATTCTCGGATCGGAACAAACCGCCAACTTCGCTTTTACGATTTCTTGGTGAAATCGGCCTTTGTTTCTGATAAAATCAGTGCAATCTCGTTTGTAGCCCCGCGGAGGGTGAGGGAAGTAGTACGGAAGATTTTTGGAGGAACCCTAAATGATTATTGTCTTAAAGCCAAGAGCGACTCAAGGTGATATTGACTCGCTTATTTTGCAACTTGAAAAGCACGGTTTACAAGCGCACCTCTCAGTCGGTGCCCAGCGTACTATTGTAGGTATCGTGGGTGATAAGTCTAAGCTGGATACCGAACAGCTGAGCGTCCTGCCCTATGTAGATAAATTGGTTCCGATTGTAGAGCCCTATAAGTTGGCGAATCGCCAATTCCATCCTGAAGATACCTGTTTTACGATTAAGGGTGTGACCTTCGGCGGCCCCGAATTGATTATGATGGCAGGGCCCTGTGCGGTAGAAAGTTATGAGCAGCTACGTGGTGCGGCGGTGGCGATCAAGCAGGCCGGAGCGAAAGTGCTGCGCGGCGGTGCTTATAAGCCACGCACCTCGCCTTACAGTTTCCAAGGCTTGGAAAATGAAGGTTTCAGAATGCTGAGAGAGGTCGCGGATGAATTAGGTCTTCTGGTCATTTCTGAGGTGACCTCTGAGCTGGACTTGGAAGAAGCCATGAAATATGTGGATATTGTCCAAGTGGGTGCACGAAACTCACAGAACTTCCGACTTTTACGCGCCATCGGTCAGGCAGATATTCCCGTTATGCTGAAGCGCGGTATTGCGGAGATGATAGAAGAACTGCTCTCTTCAACGGAATATATTCTAAGTGAAGGTAATGAGAAACTGATTCTTTGTGAGAGGGGTATTCGCACGTTTGAGACGGCAACCCGAAACACCCTGGATGTTGCTGCCGTTCCGGTTTTACAAGAGAAGACCCATTTGCCGATTTTTGTCGATCCCAGTCATGCAGCAGGCAAAGCCGGTCTTGTAACGCCTTTGGCCCTCTCGGCGGTCGCAGCCGGTGCAGACGGTCTCATTGTAGAGGTTCACCCGGATCCCTCTTGCGCGATGTCGGACGCCGCCCAACAGTTGACGCCGGACGTTTTCGCGGCATTGGCACAAAAAGTCTCTGCGATGGCGCAGCTTTTGGGTCGTAGTTACAACGTAGAGGTATCTTGCTTATGAAAAAGTTAAAGATTGGCATTTGGGGACTCGGCCTTATCGGCGGTTCGCTGGCCAAGGCTTTACGCTACCGTTCAACCGGCTTAGCGGAGGAAGGCTTGGGCCTGGAGAGCTTAACCGTTATCAACCGTAGCTCATCGGGTGTGGACCTGGCTTTAGAGGAAAAAGTGGCGGACAGGGGCTTTGTGGCCCGTTCCGAAACGGATCTTTCTCCGGCTTTGGTTGAAGCCTTAGCTGAGTTGGATCTTCTCTTTTTGGCCCTTCCCGTTCCTCAGCTCGGGGCCTATGCACATGCAATCTCTCAATACAGCCAAGCGCTGTTTACGGATGTAGGCAGTGTGAAACAGCCTGTGATGAAAGCGTGCGAGGGTTTGCGTTTTATCG
>CAYFRY010000021.1:0-531 GCA_964345665.1 uncultured Oscillospiraceae bacterium | reverse complement strand
GACACCCTATGGCGGGCTCGGAACGACAAGGCTATGCCGTAGGCAGTGCGCATTTATTTGAAAATGCACCCTGGGTTTTCTGTGAACCTGAAACAAAGGGAAAGGCGTCCGGATTTTCTGAAGATTTGAATTTACTTCATTCTGTGGCAAGAGCGCTGGGTGCATCGCCTTTGACACTTTCTGCACGTCATCACGATGAAGCGGTGGCGGCGATTTCACATTTGCCACATGTTGTGGCGAGCGCTCTGGTCAGAAGTCTATCTTTGGCCAATGATCCGTCCAGAACGCGTTTAGCGGCGGGTGGCTTCAAAGACATTACGCGCATTGCCTCAGGTGATCCTGATTTATGGGCCGGTATTACGCTGTCTAACCGTCAGGCTTTGGCGGATTGTATCGATGGTCTGGTGGCGGATTTACTGCGCTTTAAAAGTGTACTCTTGAGCGAAAACGCAGAGGCGGTCAGGGAGTATTTGGCTGCCGGGAAGCGTTTTCGAGATGCCTTGCGCGAAGCGGGTGGGGCTGTTTCCGCGG
>CAYFRY010000020.1:2096-13314 GCA_964345665.1 uncultured Oscillospiraceae bacterium | reverse complement strand
CCCCACGGCATCGGCACCCAGCTTGCTGATCATGCGAATCTCGGCAGGCGTTTCATAGACCGGTCCGCGCGTGTAAAAATATACACCCTCATGTAGGGTCACCGACGCTTCAGCCGCCAGAACACGAAAACGCCTGCGCAGCTCGCGGTCGTAGACATTACCCTGATCCGGAAATCTCACACCGAAATCATCGAAGTTAGGGCCACGCAAGGCCGATTGAGCGAAAAGAGCAATATGATCTTCTATAAGCATCAGGGAAACCGGCTCAAAGTTCGGATTCACGGAACCTGCCGCATTGGTCAGAATCAGGTTTTTAACGCCCCAAGCTGCCATAACACGGACCGGAAAGGCCACTTCCCAAGGAAGGCGACCCTCATATTGATGAAAACGTCCTGTCAAAACAGCAATCGGAACAGCACCCAAGCGAGCCAGCCAAAGTTGAGACTTGTGACCCGGCGCAGTGGTCAAAGGGAAGCCCGGAATCTCACTGTATTCGATTATACGCGGCTCTTCCAAGGCCTCTAAGACAGCGGTTAGGCCTGAGCCAAGTGTCAGGGCCACGGTCGGTGCCGTAGCCTGCGCTCTTAAATAAGAAGCCGCCGCCTCAATCTGAGCCAACTCTTCTTCGCGATTAAATAGAGTTTTAGCAGTCATCACATCCACCTCGATAAAAAGACTAAGGCTTTAGGAACAGATATCCTACGCTTATCTGGAGAAATTTACGGTTCGTATTCAATAGCCGCTCGAAACAAAGGGCCGAGTAAATCGCTGGCCGCACTCGGCGAATTTTCAAGGACGATGCAAGCGGCGTAAGGATGCCGGCTGTCATTGATGTATCCTACGATGAGGCGGTTGTTGTAGTCTTGCCCCGCCATTTCAGCCGTTCCTGTTTTCCCTCCTATGCGATAGCCGTCCATCGCAATATCACCGTAATTTTCAGAAATATTACGCTCCATAATTGCACGCAGTTCTTTTGCCGCTTCCGGACTCATAATTTGGCGCAAGTCCTCTACTCTGAGCGGGTCATAAGTCTGCCCCATCACATTGGTTTTATTCAGAACGATTTGTGGCTGAACCATAAGACCGTTATTCGCGACGGCACCGGCGACCATGGCCATGTAAAGCGGTGAAACGGTCAACTCGTTTTCTCCCTGAGGCTGACCGATAGCCATCCAGGAAAGCTGAGCATCCGTATCAAGAGGCATGTAGAGTGTCGGCGTACTGACAAGTAGTTTTCCGAGTGAAAGTTCCTCGTTAAAACCGAATTGTTTCGCTTCTTTAAGGTAGCGATCCGGGCCCATTTTCACGGCAACGGTCCCGTAAAAATAGTTGCAGGAATTCTCAAAGGCTCCGTACAAATCCAAATCCCCGTGACTGTAGTCGTTTTTTTCACGTACACCGTCAGGCTCGATTAACGGATGAGGACTGTTGCAGTGCACGATCAAACCGGGATCATACTCGGGGGATTCCAACCAAGCCGCTGTCGTCAGTATTTTGAAGGTGGAGGCCGGGAAATAGTGGCTTTGCCAAGCGCGATTAAAGAGAGCCGTATCCGGAATGTCTTCAAAACGGATGACATTTTCGGGCTCGGTTGTGGGCGTAGAAACCGAGGCTAAAACCTCTCCCGTAGAATAGTTTAGGAGTACGATGGCGCCCGAACGATCGCCCAGTAAGTCGAAGGCCTTAAGGCTCATGCGAGAATCCAGGGTAAGCCGAATATCGTCACCACCAAGACCTTTTCCCATAATGTCATAAAATAGCTGCTTAAACAGGTTACGGTCCGTGCCGAGCAATGTCCCCTGATACATATTTTCAACGGTATTACTCATGTTATGGGTGTAGTCACCGACCGTCTGCATCACGGCTCTCGCCAGTTCCGGGTCTTCCGCATAGCGCCTATCCCCTTCCTTCGAAGTGGCCAGGATCACGCCGTCTTTTGAGAGAATGTCACCCGCGTTCTGATAGCGAGAGCGCATAGCGTCTTTACTCTCCCCCGCCGAAGACAAGAGAATGGTCATGCTTCTGTGCTGTTGATAAAACAGCCCTCCCACCAGGGCAACAGACAAAACTAAAAAGAAAATCAGCACTATTTTAATGTTACGCAGAAAGAGTTTCACTTTTAATCTTTCCCTCCTCCCTGCGTGAAGCACCACCGAGTAGGATACCCAGCAAGATAAATTTAGCCAATAGCGAGCTTCCTCCCGAGGCGATAAAGGGCAAAGTCACACCCGTCAAAGGTATTAAGCCCGTATTACCCGCAATCACGACCGCCGCTTCGAAGAAAAACGCCGTGCCTGCCGCGAGAATCAAGCCGGAACTGAAACCGTCCCTGACCTGCATCGTAATACGTGTCGCCCTGAGCCAAATCACAATAAATAAGATTAAAATGATGACGCCCGTGATCAAGCCGAGCTCCTCACAGACCGCATCGAAAACCATGTCATCCATGTACTGGATAATACTCTCGGGTGAACCGTTACCCAGGCCGCGACCCACCACACCACCGCGCGCTACCGCCTGTAAACCATACACGATCTGGCGATTCTGATCGTTAACCTCACTCCAGAGCGAGGCCCAACCCGCTATACGTCTTTGGACGTAGGGAAAGAGCGAGTAGGCCAGAACACCCATGGTGGTACCTCCTACCAAGATGCCTATCGTGGTGAGATATTCCGAAGTCATCACAAAGAAGACAATGATCGTCGTGGGCAAAAGTACCATAGCCGTCCCTAAATCCGGTAGCATCATGACGAGGAAAAAGACGCCGGCCGCCCAAACAGCGAATCCGATTTGTACCTTCAGCGGCGGTCTGTTTTTAAAGAAGGCCGCTAAAACAATAAGGTAGGCAATTTTCACAAACTCCGTTAACTGAATGGACTGGCCGCCGACGTGGAGCCAAAGGGAAGCGCCGTGCGTGGATCCGCCTTGGCCAAAAAACAAAAGAATAATCAACATCGCCGGCACGGCTACTACGCAGACTCCTTTCAAAGATTCGAGGAAATTGGTTTTACTGCTGAGCGCCATCACGATGGGAAAAAAGACAAGCCCCAAGGCAAGAGCCAAACTGTTGGTAAAAAACATCTTGCTCACGCGGCTTACCATTTCAGGCGTTAATTCGCTTTCAATCCAAGAAATGAAAAAGAAGCGAGTCTGTATCATCAAACCGATGAAGGCAAGTTGCATGCTTGCCAAGAGAATGACACGATCCACATACTTCAGGAGCAGCGGCAAGACAAGATAGTAGAAGTTCATAATAAATACGTAGCCGCCAAAGACGATTAGCACGCGTTCTCTTTGATGCAGTAACTGTGGCGAACGTATCAGGTAGTAAACCAATGCCGTTCCGGCCAACATATAGAGATTAGTCAGAAACCAAGCCATACGAGTACGTAGTTGGCGCTGCGGCTCTTGCATGTCTTCGTCTTCTTCGATATAGCTCAGCCCCTCAGAGAAGGCCTGTAAGCGCTCACTTACAAAGATAAATTTACGGTTTCCGATGATGATTTCATCCTGGTTTTCCAGTGGAATAGCCTCTCGGATAAAAAAGCCGTTCAGCATGACTTTAGAGCCGGTATGGGAAGGCCGAATAAACCAATGGCTGTCAAATAGATAAATCACCGCATGCCGGTACGAGATACCTTTATATTTAAGGTGGATATCGTTGGATTTGGCGCTTCCTATAGTCGTCGTATGGTACAAAGGGTAAGACTTAACTTGTTTGTCGGAGCTGTCTTGGCTGCTACCCAAGGCCATGAGAAAAAAACCCTTAATGGGTCTAAGATTCGCCTGCATGCGACCGCTGAAATCAACCAAAGAGGACTTAAGGAGCAAGATGCCCGTTAAGAAAATCAGTAAGGAGAAACCGTAGCGCGCAATATATGCGATATCTTGAGGACTCACCTGTGTCTTACCTTTCGTTTTTTCTTATTTTAGCACAGCTGCAGGCTACTCATGGAGACGCTCTTTTCTTTCCGGAACCTAAGGCTGCATTTAATAGGACATGCACAAATTTCGTTGCTCTAAACAAAAGCGTGTTAAACTAGGCACTATGTTAAGAAAGTTCATGGAAGCGTTAGAAAGAAAAGGGATGCCACGCGTCTTGCTGGAGGGCCTCTTTTAGCTACTCTTGTTTATGGGCCTGCGTTACGTCTTTAACCTGCTTCTTTTACCCGCTCTTTTCTCGGGAGCCGACGCAGCTCACCTGCTTCCTCAGTACAGCATCGGAGCTATTCCCGTGCTGCTCTTGGCCCTGGCCATTTGGCTGGGATTTCCTTATCTCTCCGTGCTCACACTTTTCGGCCTTTTTCTCTCACGTCTGATCGGCCTGCATTACGAGCTTCTGGAAGGCGAGAGTTTTCCCTCGCTCATGGCCAATGTTCTAACAACGGTCTGTCAGGGTGCAGGGCTGCTCTTAGGAAGTATCAGCGAATATGCGATTTGGTTTTCCGAACGTTTCAGCGAACTGCGTCAAGAAAAAAAACCAGGCTCATCTGATGAAGAGCCTGAAGACTTATTAGAAGACTAATCTCTGAGAGAACTGCTACGAATCACTTAATCAGCTTTGAAATCGCTTTAAACTCCGGCGTACCGGCTCGGCCGAGTAGATCGAAAAGCGCCGTTTCACTGACGGAGACCATCGCACCCAGCTGGCGCAGACCGTCCAGAGCCACGTCGCGGTCACGTGTTTTTCTTGAGCAGACCGCATCCGCCAAGACATGGACTTCATAGCCGGAAGCCAACAAATCACGAACGGTTTGCCACACACAGACATGCGTTTCCATCCCGAAAACGACGACCTCTTCAGCCCCCAGTTCCTTCAGCTTGTTCAGCACCTCCGGCGTTAACGCCGTATAAGTGATTTTTTCAAACTTCGTCGCCTGGACGGCAGGAAGAAGAGCCTCCAAATCAGGGACAGTAGGGCCAAGACCCTTGGGGTACTGTTCCGTTACAAAAACAGGAACGCCCAAAATCTGTGCCGCCTTCAGCAACAGCTCCGCTTGCTTAACTACGTCAGCTCCGCCCGTCATGGCAGGGACCAGACGTTCTTGGATATCAATCAATAGAAATACTGTCGAATCAGCCTTCAGTTTCATGCTTGGGCCTCCTTTTGCCACTCTGCTATTCCGAAATCAAACGTTGGGTATGACTGCTCAGCTTCACCACGACGAATGCAAACACCGCAATCAAAAGCATCTGAACCAAGATGCCGGTCATCAAAACAATAATATAGTTATGATCACTCTTTGTCATGGCCAAGTACATCAAAAACACGGAAAGTCCCGCCAATAGCATACTTCCGAACATCTCGATAAGCATGTTCCAATTTTGTTTGGCCGCCTGTTGTTCGTTTGTCCAGTTGATTTTCGGCATAGCCATGTCCGACACAAGGCCAAGTAAATTGACCATTATAATGCCTAACAAAACAAGCGGGACAACAGGAAGCACAATTTTTAAAGGAAAACGAAAGGCAATTTGTGCCGCAACGAAAATCATCAGGGGAGAAACCAGCGAAAATCCCGTTGCAACCAGTAACTTGGCCAATATTTGTTTGGCAAAAGAATAAGGGTAGATTTTCATTAAATAGGCGCCTTGACCTTCGCGGGAAATCGCTCCTGCCGCAATGCCGTTCATGCCTCCCATGAACAAGGTCACACCCACAGCGATGAGCAACACGAGGCTTCCTACCTGCCCGAAAGACATCTCATCCGTCAAAGTAGGCTCTATGAGAGCGCGCACAGAAGCAATGTCCATACCGGAATTTGTAAAGCCGATGTAGCTCGGGACCACCATTAAAACAGGCATTAAAAAACACATCAGGACATTGTTTGAAAAGAAGGCGGGCGTACGCATTAAGACGCGATACTCTTTTTGAACAAAGTTGGCCAAACGACTCTTTTGGCCGGACAAAGCCGCCTTTTCATGCTCATTCAAGGCTTTGCCTTTTGAAGCATAGGCTCCGATAGACATGACCCCTTTGAAATACACTTTACCGGCCACCCACAGTAGCAGGGCTGTCCAGGCCAACGTTGCGGCTACGAAGGCCAAACCCGAAAGCCAGCCCTCCGGACGATGGGCCGCGCTTAAAAAATCAACGGCAAAGTCAGAGCCCAGAAAAATCCAGTTAATCCGGCCGATACTTTGGGCCGTTTCAGAACTGAGGGTAGGCAATCCGCTTCCTTCTTGTAAATCCGAGCTAAGGCTGGCGTTCAAACGGAATGAAAGCCCGAACGAAACCGCAATAATTAGAAGGGTCGAAAGGACGGTAAAACGGTCTTTGTTTTTAAAGAATTTCGTAAAACGCATCAGCAACATAATGAGTATGGCCAGCGGGGCTGAAGCTAAAAAGGGTAAAAGCGCAAGAACGATGAGCATAGCCGGGTAGAAAAGCAGGCTCTGATCGGAGTAAATGCCGAAGGCTAACAAGAAAGGAAAGAAAAATGTGCCGATGGTCATATACTCGTAACTCATCACTTGTAAATAACGTCCGGCAATTATTTCTTGAGGCCTAAAGGGCATGCTGAGTAAAGTCTCCGTATTGTTTGTATGGTAAAAAGCCGTAACCACATAAATAAAACCGAAAACAACGGATGAGACACAAATAAACGGGACCACAAACTGGGGAATAGCCGCAGTCATACCCATTGCCACCATTTGCAGGGTCATGCTGCGTCCTAGGAAAAAACTCAGACCGCAGACATAGACGGCCAGAATCGCATATCCGATTAGGAGACCTATTTTCTTTCCGATTTTTTTGCCGAGGGATAGTCTGCGTTTACTTCCGATAGACCCGCCCGAACCGAAAGAGAAATCTCCACCTTGAATCAGCAGTTTCGTCAGCAGAAGGATACGTTTAAACATGTTTACATTTTCTCCAAGCCGGCGTGTTCGTTGATATACTGTTCTTCCGTGCCGACCAACTCCAGGAAAATACTTTCAAGTGAACCTTCGCCCTGTTCTGCTTTAAGTTCGTTAATGGTTCCGCAGAAAAGGATTTTACCCTTGTCAATAATGGCCACACGGTCACAGACCTTTTCCGCCACTTCCAGGACATGGGTGGAAAAAATCACCGTTTTCCCTGCATCGGCATGGCGCCGCATCATATTTTTCAAAACAAACGAAGACTGAGGGTCCAGCCCTGTCATGGGTTCATCCAAAATCCAAACATTGGGATTATGAAGGAGGGCACCCATCAGGACAATTTTCTGCCTCATACCGTGTGAATAGCTTTGAATTTTATCGCCCAAAGCCTTTTCCATGGCGAATTCTTTAGCCAGATAGTCGATGCGCTCCTGACGCTCTTTGCCGGGAACCAAATAAATATCGGCCAAAAATTTCAAGTATTCCGCACCCTTCAGGCGAAGAAAAACATTGGGGTCATCCGAAACAAAGCCGAACTGGAACTTCGCTTCAAGAGGATTTTTGGTCATATCAAAACCGTTGATGGTCACGGAGCCGCTCGTCGGCTCCAAAATACCGGTGAGCAGTTTCAAAGTCGTCGTTTTTCCCGCACCGTTAGGTCCCAGGAAGCCGAAAATTTCACCATTATTAATCTCAAGATTAATATGATCCACAGCGAAAGTCTCCTTGTTATAAGACTTGCTGAGTTCTTTAAATGTAATCATTTCTGTTGCTTACCTTTCTTTATGTAAAGTGCTTGAAGCCAAGCCTTTTTAGTGTTTTTTGACATCGCTTCAGTGTAACGCTAATTATTTTGAGCGTCAAAGCATCTTGCGAAATCTGACGCCTAGGCCGGATACCAACCTAAAAACTTCAAAGAGGACTGCTCTTGCCGAAGCTGATATAAGGCTTGCAGCGCGGCAGGACACGGCTTACTGTCGACATCAATATAAAAAGAGTATTCCCAGGGGATTTCAGGAATCGGCAAAGACTGAATCTTGCTCAAGTTCAAGTCTAAGTCGGAAAGCACGGCCAGCATCTTCGCCAAACTGCCGGCCTGATGGCTGAGCCTGACAATCAAACTCAGTCGATTGGCCTCTTCGCTTATGACCGGTTTTCCGGCCACCGCAACAAAACGTGTCTGATTGCGTGCCGTGTTGTTGATGTCTCGACTGATGAGTTCCAGACCGTATTGGACACAGGCCTTTTCAGAAGCAATCGCTCCGACGGTCCTGTCTCCTAAATGGGCCACGCGCTCTGCCGCAAAAGCCGTATTTGAGATCTCTTCGCTCTTCCAACCCATACTTTTAATCATCGTTGAGCACTGGGCCAAGGCCTGAGGATGAGAAATGACCTTACGTAAATCAGCCAAGCTTGTACCGGGAAGACCCATCAGGCTATGCTTAATTTCTATGGATTTTGTAGCAATGATGTATAAATTATGCTTTTCCAAAAGGGCGTAAACATCATCTACCGTGCCCGCCGTGGAATTTTCCAAGGGCAGCACACAGACCTCCACCACACCCTCTACCACCAAGCAACAAGCGGCTTCAAAGCTGTTCGTCGGCATAAGACCGGCCTGAGGAAAGAGCTGACGTGCCGCCTCCCCTGCATAAGAAGTGCGGTTTCCGTGCACTGCAACAACTTTAAAATCCGGCATCGCCTTCGCGGCCGAGGCGATGCTTTCGCCGGGCTCCCAATTAAGCGTCTCTTCCAAGGCCAAACGATATTGCTCTTCACGCGACAAGCGCATCAAGGTTTCCTGCACCGCTTTGGCCGCCGTAAAACAGGATTCCGGCACTTGTTCCTTTAGAGAAATGAGTTTTCTGATTTCTTGTTTCGGATCATAGATTGCCTTGCCCATTTTATGTTTAGCCTTAAAAACTGCTTTGGACAAGTCCTGTCGACGACAGACGGCCGCTTGAATGCTTTCATCCAGGCGAAGGATTTCATGACGGATTTCGTCCAGTCTGTTCTCATAATCTTTTTTATTCATACTTTCCTCTGTTGGATTCATAATTCAAGCGAATCCGTCTTTAAACCTGCCAATCATAACAGATTTGAGTTAAATCGCCTTTAAGAGAAGATGCGAGTTCCTTCACAATCCATCGAAGCAGGCCTTATCTTAATAGATTTCGCCGAAACTGCGCTCATTCGGAACAAGGGGCAAAGCCCATTCTTGCACGTGATCTATACGAATCGGCACACTGTGAGCCAATTGGTCAATCAATAAATTGATGCGTAGACGACTGCCCTGAACTTTCATCTCCACTTGGCCATCCGGATTATTGCGAACCCAGCCCGTCAGCCCAAGTCTACGCGCATAAACAACCGCCGTGTAGCGAAAGCCTACGCCTTGTACACGTCCTTTAAAAAAGTAATGCAGCCTCACAAAATCTTTATTTTCGTCAGTCATCAAGTTAAACGCTCATCGTAAATCGCCCGGACACCGCCAATCAGGCGCGGGCGAGTGCGTGCGGCCAAGAGGACTGCCTCACCGATTTTATTCAAACTGAGCCTCACGGGCACGGCCACCTCTCGAAGGTGCATACCGATAAGTGTGCCGCCTATATCTAAACCGGCATCCGCTTTAATGTGTTCTACCAACACCGGTTCATACATCGCTTTATAGGCCGCCGTG
This sequence comes from uncultured Oscillospiraceae bacterium, assembly GCA_964345665.1. Taxonomy (GTDB): domain Bacteria; phylum Bacillota; class Clostridia; order Saccharofermentanales; family Fastidiosipilaceae; genus JAXGQD01. The sequence goes on along the minus strand of CAYFRY010000020.1, from coordinate 3,776 downwards.
GCGAACGAGCCGCCCGCTTTAGGCTGTGGCAAAACAGAGACCATGTCCTGGCCGGGCACCGCCTTACGCTCGACAACCAGGGCACGGTTCAGATGTTCACAGCACTGGGCGGCGAGAAAAATGCCACGAGGACGCAAGACTTCCAGCAAGGCCGCCACCAGCGCTTCGCCCACTTCCACACTGGAGTGACTGCCGATGCGCTCCCCTATGACCTCGCTGGAAGAGCAACCGACGACCAGGATTTGACCGGCTTCCAGTTTAGCTTCTCTACAGATTTCCTCAGCCACTTGCTTTAGTTCTTGACTTATTTTTTCTATCATCATTCCATCTCCACTTGTCCGCCTAAGCGTATAAATTCTTCCAAAAACTGAGGGAAGGACTTTTTGACACAGTCCAGGTTATCGACCGGCAAGCCGCCTGCCGTATGACAGGCCGCTATACAGATGCACATCATCATACGATGGTCATCACAGGTCTTCGGACGGCCGCTTTTAAACCATAAGGGCAAACGATGTCCCGATTCAAGTGTTAAATAGCCTCCATAAGGTTTTTTCAATCCTTTAATAAGTATAAAATCGGAACCTTCCTCCACTTCAACCCCAAGCTCTGTCAGCATCTCAACGGTAGCGGACAAACGATCGCATTCTTTCAAGCGCAGACGAGCAAGGTTCTTAAATATATGCGTACCCTCCGTCACCGCCGCCGCCAAAGAAAGGGCCGGAACGATGTCAGGATACTGCGAGAGATCACACTCTTGTACCAGATAGGAGGCATGAGGACGTTTTTGCATGGAAGAAAAATCGCCCAAAAAGTGATGAAAAATGGCATCGCCCTGCTTACTGACAGGACTCAAGCCACGTACGTCAAGGTCTGCTCCCAAATAGTTGGCCAGATAAAAGAAGGCGGCCTGGCTCTCATCCGCCTCCACGGAAGGCAGAACGGCGGGAAGAAGATAGCGCTGTTTTCCTTTAATCACATAGGCACCGCACTCACCTTGCTCTGCATCGAAAGACACGTCTATTCCGAAAAGCTTCTGCTCTGCCAGGGTCAAATCAACATAAGAAGCGGACTCCAAGGGAGAGCTCAGCAGAATCATACTGTCGCCATTTAAAAGCGGCAAAGCGAAAAGCAATCCCGAAATATATTGTGAACTGACATGTCCCGGTAAACAGAAAGTCCCCGGCTGGAGACGACCGCCAACCTCAAGAGGCAGGTATACGCCCGCGCGTTCATCCGCGAAACTCAGCCGCATCCCCTTATCGCTCAACACCGTCTTGAACTCCTGTAGAGGACGCCTCGGCAGACGACCCTCACCCCTAAAAATATATTCACCCTCAAACAAGCCGGTCACGGGAAGTGCAAAACGCAGCGTCGAACCCGACTCGCGACAGTACAGCTCAGATTTACCGTTAAGTAAAGCTTCAAGCACATCACAAGAGGCCAGAATATCTTCTGAGGCGAGCTGTGGATCTGCACGAAACGCCGTTAGCGCTTCTGAAAAAGCCGCTTTATTCTTTCCGGACGTGTCTTCAAAACAGGATAAAAAGAGGCAAAACAAACGCCTATGAGCCAAACTCTTGGACAGGGGCGGCGTCACTTGTCCCTGCAAATAGGCAGGCAACATTCGCGCTTGCTTTCTCATACCTCCGCTCAATCCCAAATCACCTCTATATATTCTCT
>CAYFRY010000020.1:0-2086 GCA_964345665.1 uncultured Oscillospiraceae bacterium | reverse complement strand
CTTATCCGCCTGCATCGCGTGAAGAATCTCTTCGGAAGAGCAAGCCTCAAAGTGTGTGGGCAATTGATAGGCCTCAATCAGCTTTTTCACGCGTTCTTTTGTTCCGATAGGGGAAACACCCATGCGTTCACCGATGTGGCAAGCGGCAAGCATCCCTACAGCCACGGCTTCACCGTGACGAAGGAGTTTGTAGTGCGTGATTTTTTCTAACGCATGACCGACGGAATGCCCGAAATTAAGAAGCATTCGTTCTCCTTTATCCCGCTCATCATTTTTCACGATCTTGACCTTGATGTCTACACAACAGTTAACCGCCCACTCCAAATCCAGCGCCTTTTTTTCCATCCTCTCAAAGAGTTGTCGATCACGAATGCAGCCAAATTTGATGATTTCGGAAATTCCGTTATTAAGCTCTGCTCGGGGCAAAGTTTTTAAACAAGAAGGATCGATGATGACCGCATGAGGTTGGTAAAAAGCGCCGACCATATTTTTTCCGAAGGGCATGTCGATGGCCGTTTTCCCACCTATAGCCGAATCCACTTGGGCCATTAGGCTGGTGGGTACTTGAATTAACCTAATACCACGCAGATACGTTGCCGCAGCAAAACCGACCATATCGCCGATGACACCGCCACCCAAGGCAATCACCACATCACTGCGCGTGATATCCGCCATAAACAAGGCTTGGTATATCCTGTTTAGACTATGTAGGTTTTTGTGCTCTTCACCGGCTTCCAGTTCACAGGAAGCCGTTTTCATACCCGCCGCATAGAGACTTTTCAGTACACGGCTAAGATAAAAGGACCCTACATGCTTGTCTGTAACAACCATTACCTTTTTAACACCGCCGATAGCGGCCACCTTCGCACCGACTTGGTCGATAAGTCCGCTATGAATGCTGATAGGGTAGTCTTTAGAAGAGGTTCTTGCAATTATTTCCGCCATACTTTTTCCTCTCTTATATTGAGAAATCACTGCCAGCCTAAGGCCGACAATATTTGTAGATATTTATCTTCCGGTGCCTGATCGGCATTGATACTCAAATCAGCCAAGTCTCTATATAGAGACATCCTTTGATTATACAGAGCCGCTGTCTTACGGGCAAAATCTTCGGCACCCTCACTTGCCAGCAGCGGACGTCCGCCAGCATCTTCTTTGAGGCGCTGCATGGCCGTATTCAGACTGACATCTAAATGAATCACAAGGGCATGGTTCGCTCGGATAAGCTCTTTAGCTCCCGCTTGAACCAAAGTACCTCCGCCGGTCGCAAGGACCAGTGAGCGATTACCGTAATCTGCCTTGAGCAACTGCTCTAAACAGTCCGCTTCCATTTTTCTAAAAGCGTCCTCACCTTGGCTTTCAAAGATTTCCGGGATGCTTTGTCCCGCACGGCGAACAATTTCAGCATCCAAGTCCAAGCCCTCTATGTAATCTTTTTGCTCCCGGAGCAGATGGGTCAGTAGCCTCGTTTTCCCGGAAGCCATAAAACCGCTCAGTAAAACCTTGATAGGATAAGTCTGTCGTAAGCGTTCCGCCAGCTTAGTACAGATTAATTCTGCCGAAGCTTCGGCGGCGAAGAAATCCGGCTCAGGCTGCCAGATACGGCGTGCTTCGAGGCCTTGCCAGAAAAGCATAGCCAGACCATTGGTCGTTTGAAAACCTTGAGACTTGGCCATGAGCAACAGACGCGTAGCGGCAGGATTATAGATGCTGTCAAATACAAAGGGGCGACTTCTCATAAAAAGAGCCTCTATGAGCGTCTCCGGCATAGGGAGCTCGGCACATCGAGGCCAAAGTCCGGCTGAAGTCGCTTGAAGAATAACGTCGCAACAGAAATCCGGTTTTTGTATGAACTCGCCCAATTCTTCGTAGGAAAGTACGATTATTTTTACTGTCTTCCCTGTAGTCCATAACTTTTTCATTAGTTTATCGGAAAAATCAGATGCTTTGTCCCTATTTCGACCCGTTATAAGAAGCTGCCTGCAGCCACGTTCCAGCGCAACGGCCGCTAAAGCCTCCGCTACACCGCCATAACCGATAAGAAGAACGGTCTGATCTTTCATCTGCGGCAAAACACGCCTTAGAC
>CAYFRY010000019.1:13170-13414 GCA_964345665.1 uncultured Oscillospiraceae bacterium | reverse complement strand
CGTGCTACTGCGAAAATAGGCGTGAACAATTCTGCAGGAAGGCCAAGCATGTCATACACGAAGCCGGAATAGAAGTCGACATTGGCGCATACGGTTTTATCGCTCTTTTTAATCGCTCTGAACGTTTCGGGACCCATGCGTTCTGTTGTGGTATAGAGTAAATACTCGTCTTCTCTACCGCATTCATAGGCTAAGGCTCTGGCATAATCACGCAGCAACTTAGTACGAGGATCAGAAAGAGTAT
>CAYFRY010000019.1:12536-13151 GCA_964345665.1 uncultured Oscillospiraceae bacterium | reverse complement strand
GATAGTCAGCAATCTCCATCTCAGAACGCCAGTTCTTTACTTCTCGCTTTAATTCTTGCATCATATCAAAGGCTTTACCCGAAGCACCACCGTGCTGAGGACCTTTGAGCGAACCCATCGCAGCAGCAATAGAAGAATACGTATCCGTACCGGTTGACGTAACTGCACGGCATGTAAAAGTAGAGTTATTACCACCACCATGCTCTGCGTGAAGAACGAGAGCTAAGTCTAAAGTACGAGCTTCCAAATCCGTGAATGTCCCATCCGGTCTAATCATGTGTAATAGATTTTGTGCAGAATTATACTCAGGCAAAGGAGCATGAATATAAAGACTGTCACGGTCAATATAATGCCTCTTAGCCATATAAGAGTACGCAGCCAGAGAAGGGAAACGGGCAATTAATGATATTCCTTGCAACAAGACATACTCTGGCGTGATATTATCAGGGTCCTCATCATGCGCATACAGACCCAAGACCGCTCTGGCAATCTTGTTCATAATATCTTTACTGGGCGAACGAAAGATATGGTCCTCGATAAAATTATGAGGTAAAGCCCTTGCTTCTGCCAAGGCCTTATTAAATATTTTCAAATTCTCTTCGCTCGGCAAGTCAC
>CAYFRY010000019.1:5304-12526 GCA_964345665.1 uncultured Oscillospiraceae bacterium | reverse complement strand
CACCGTACAGCAAGAGGTACGCAGTTTCCTCAAAACCGAAACGTTTATTTGAATAAAAACCTTGAACCAAATCGGTTACGCTATAACCGTGATAGTATAATTTACCTTCAACAGGTAGCCTCTCGCCATCATCCATGATGTAAGAATAGACTTCGCCGATATCCGTCAAGCCGACAAGTACACCCGTTCCGTTATCATTCCGCAAGCCTCTTTTGACATTGTATCGTTGAAAAAGCTCAACGGGAATTGCATCGCGCGTACGTGCACCGGCGAATTGATCCAACAGAAACTGTTGATTTTTTGTAATATTCAAACTCATAAGAGTACATCCTTCCTACTAAAGCAAACTTATTCAGTCGAAGCAGTATAATTTAACAAACCGCCTGCAGCTAAAATTGCCCTTTGTCTTTCTGTTAAATTCAGCAGTGTTGTAAAAGACTTGCCCTGCGTCAGGTTATCCACTGTAATTTCACCGAGCTCGGCTGTTTTGGCCAACTGTTCAGAGGCATTAGCAATACGGAGTTCATCCGTGTCATGCAAATCATCATAACTTGAAGCTTCTTTAAAAGTTAAGGGCCAAATTCCGTTATTGATTAGGTTCGCTTCGTGTATACGGGCGAAACTGACTGCCATAACAGCCTTAATACCCAGCTGCAGTGGCGCTAAAGCGGCATGTTCGCGTGAAGATCCCTGTCCGTAGTTAGAACCTGCGATAATAAAGCCACCTCCCGCTTCTTTGGCGCGACTTGGGAATTCAGGATCACAAGGTGTCAAGCAAAAATCTGCCAGATACGGTACATTTGAGCGGAAAGGTAAAAGCTTGGCATCAGAAGGCATGATATGGTCGGTTGTAATATTATCTTCAACCTTAATCAAAACCCTGCCCTTGAGTTCCTCACCAATGGGTTTGTTTATCGGGAAAGGCTTAATATTGGGGCCACGAACGACTTCAACTTCTCTACCGTCTTCTGCAGGCTCAATGACCAAATTATCATTGATTAAGAATTCTTTCGGCATCTTGATTTGAGGCGCCTCACCGAAGCTTCTGGGATCGGTAATGTAACCGGTAATGGCAGAAGTCGCGGCAATCTCAGGACTGACTAAATAGACTTGTGCGGATTTTGTACCTGACCTGCCATAGAAGTTTCGGTTAATAGTACGTAGGGAAACCGCATTTGTACGAGGGGCTTGACCCATTCCGATACAGGGACCGCAACCGGATTCAAGGATACGGGCACCCGAAGAAATCATATCCGCTAAAGCGCCGTTACTTGCAAGCATATTAAGAACTTGCTTGGAGCCCGGAGCAATCACCAAAGACACATCAGGATGAATTGTTTTACCTCTTAAAATGGAGGCCACTTTCATCATATCGACATAGGACGAATTAGTGCAGCTGCCAATGGTTACCTGATCCACTTTAATATCCGTTACGTCCGTAACCGGAACAACATTATCAGGACTATGGGGTTTAGCGACCAAGGGAACCAGTTCCGCTAAATTAATTGTTATTTTCTCATCATAGTGCGCATCCTCATCGGCAATAATCTCGGTGTAGGCCTCTTCTCTTCCTTGTGCTTTAAGAAAGGCCAAGGTCACTTCATCACTCGGGAAAATTGAGGTCGTCGCCCCCAGTTCCGCACCCATGTTGGTTATTGTTGCTCTTTCGGGCACAGTCAGGTAAGTTAAAGCGTCCCCGCTGTATTCAACTATTTTACCCACACCGCCCTTGACACTCAGACGACGCAGAATCTCCAAAATAACGTCTTTAGCCGTTACCCAAGCAGGCAGTTGACCTGTCAGTTCAACATTTAAAATCGAAGGTGCCGTGATGTAGTAAGCTCCTCCCCCCATCGCCGCAGCAACATCCAAACCTCCCGCACCGATAGCAATCATGCCCAGGCCACCACAAGTAGGCGTATGTGAGTCGGATCCCAATAAGGTCTGACCGGGCACGGCGAACCTCTCAATGTGCACCTGATGACAGACCCCATTACCGGGTTTCGAAAAGGCAACGCCATACTTATAGGCAACCGTTTGTATATATTTATGATCATCCGCATTTTCGAATCCGGCCTGTAACATATTATGGTCTATATAGGCTACTGACTTTTTAGTTTTGACACGGTCAATTCCAAGAGCCTCAAATTGCAAATAAGCCATTGTACCGGTTGAGTCTTGTGTAAGGGTTTGATCAATGCGAAGCGCCAGCTCTTCACCTTTGTTTAAACTACCACTCAGCATATGACTTTTTAATATCTTCTGCGCAACACCTAAACCCATAAATACCTCCGAGGAATACATATAAGAAAACTAATACATTATCCATTATCTCAAAGGCGTATGTCAAACTTGCCTCAACCATAAACAAGCACGAATAAGCATGAAAATAGCCCAAATGAAGGCTTTCATTCGGGCTACCCCTCTGTGTTTTATCAATAGAAACAAAACTTAAATTCTGGCTACGCCACTCTTTCTGGCCGCTTCTCTCACTGCTTCAGCAACGGCATCTTTAACTCTGGAATCAAAAGCCGCCGGCATAATATAATCAGGATTTAACTCCTCATCACTGATCAAATTCGCGATAGCATAAGCAGCGGCAATTTTCATCTCATCATTGATGTCGCGGGCACGTACGTCTAAAGCACCACGGAAAATACCGGGGAAAGCTAAAACATTATTCACCTGGTTGGGGAAGTCGGAACGCCCGGTTGCAACCACTTTAGCACCGGCAGCGATGGCCTCGTCAGGATAAATTTCGGGAACCGGATTCGCGCAGGCGAAAATGACCGGATCTGCAGCCATAGTTTTAACCATATCGCCGGTCAGCGCATTAGGGGCGGAAACGCCGATGAAGACGTCAGCACCAACAATAATATCGGCCAAAGAACCTTTCTTTTTTTCAAAGTTTGTAATTTTAGCCATTTCCGCTTTAGCTTCATTTAAGCCGTCACGACCCTCGTAAATGGCACCCTTACGGTCACAGAGAATCACTTCTTTCAGACCGCAGGCAAAAAGCAGTTTCGTGATCGCAATAGCGGCTGCACCGGCACCGTTAACAACAACTTTGACTTCGCCGATGTCCTTTTTACAATAACGCAAGGCATTTATCATCCCGGCAACCGTAACAACAGCCGTACCGTGTTGGTCATCATGGAAGATGGGAATATCACAAACTTCTTTAAGTCGTCTTTCAATCTCAAAACAACGAGGTGCAGCAATATCTTCCAGGTTTACTCCGCCAAAAGAACCGGCAAGTAATTCGACCGTGCGTACAATTTCATCAACATCTTTAGAACGAATGCAAAGAGGGAAAGCATCCACATCACCGAATGCCTTAAAGAGAGCACATTTTCCTTCCATAACCGGCATACCGGCTTCAGGACCGATGTCGCCCAAACCGAGCACGGCCGTTCCGTCGGTCACAACAGCAACGAGATTCCAACGACGCGTATACTCATAGGACAAATCAACATCCTTAGAGATTTCTAAACAAGGGGCTGCAACACCGGGTGTATAGGCTATGGCCAATTCTTCCTTAGTACTGACCGGAGCGGTTGCGATAACCTCGATTTTACCCTTCCATTCTTTGTGCTTCTGAATTGCAAATGCATTATTATCTGCCATGATTGCCTCCTAAAATTGATTTGTTCATTTTTGAACGACTGAGAAAACTATAGCAAATATCCCCGAAAATGTGAAGCCATTAACCGACAAAAGTCTTGCCTTCAGGATAAACTGACTCGACGGCTTTAGGTGAAGAAAAAGCAAAACTCATAGCGAAAGAAGCAGGACCTACACGCCCTAGATACATGCATGGAATGAGGGTTATCCAGGAAGCCATCGTTAAGTTGGCAGTGGGTGTGGTCGAATTGCCCACCGTAGCAAAAGCGGATGTAGATTCAAAGACCAAGTCAATAAAATCAAAATGATTAGCAAGCAGATGAGAATTCTCAAACATCAACAGTAAAAAACCGGCCAAACCGACGATAATTAAACCGAGAAAGGCGATGACAAAAGACTTGATAAATAATTCAAGGTTGATTCTGTGGCGACCTATAATCGGTTTTTTCTCCCCTTTCAGAAAAGATATCGCACCGAAAACAATAACAGAAAAAGTAGTTAACTTTATTCCGCCACCTGTAGAGGCCGGTCCGGCTCCGATAAACATAAGGATAATCGCGATGATTTTAGAAGCTTGAGTTAAGTTAACCTGATCTATACTGCTGAATCCTGCCGTACGAAGTGTGGCGGATTGAAAAAAGGCGGCAACCGGTCTTTGCCACTCAGGCAAGCTTCCCAAAGACATGGTTTTAGTATTATTCCATTCTAAAAGAGCGAAAATCAAAGTGCCGGCCGTGAGTAGAACAGCAGTGGCACCCAGGACCAATTTACTGTGAAATTGCAACTTCCTCTTTTTAGGAAAACTGATTAAGTCTGTCCAAACAACAAAGCCGAGTCCACCGACAATGAGCAAAGAAGCCGTCACCAGGAGCACAATCGGTTCGTTATTCCAAGTATTGAGGTTGGTGTACTCCCCTCTTACATCACCCATCAAATCAAAACCGGCATTACAAAAAGCGGATACGGCCTGAAAAAAGGCACGTCGCATAGCAGAGAAAAACGGAAAATACTGTGCATAGCGCCAGGTCAAAATCAGCGCACCGGTAAACTCACATGTGAAGGTAATAAGCAGAATTTTTTTAACTAAAGTACGCGCCTCTACAAAACTCTCGCTACCTGTAGACTCTTGCATCGCGAGCATGGTTTTCATTTTTACTTTACGTCTGGCAGCCATCATAAAAAAGGATGAAATCGTAACAATACCGAGGCCGCCAATCTGTATCAGTGCGGCAATAAAGAACTGGCCCCAATACGACCAGTGTGTAGCCGTATCCACTACAACCAGCCCGGTTACGCAAGTCGCTGAAGTCGCCGTAAAATAAGCTATAACCGGATGTGTCCATGTCCTATCCTGAGAAGAAATAGGCAGGCAAAGCAAAAAACCTCCAACCAGTATGGTTAAAGCGAAACCTATCACAATGGTTCGTGTAGGGCTCGATAAGATGCGATTGAGTATGTCTTTATGGAATGGAACGGGCTTATGGCCGTTTTCTTCATTATTCAATTTAGGCTTTAATTTCTTGCTTCGGTTTTCAAAAGCGGAATCTTGAAGCGAATGGTCTTCAGGTCCTGCTTTGATAATTTGAGTCTTTCGTTCAAAAGGTTTCTTTTGGCTCTTTGAAGGCAGCACTTTCTGCTCACTCTGAGCTTCTTTGTCATGAGAAAGATCACTCTTCATCCGGCTTTACCATCACTCTCCAGATTAATTCAAAGTTCTCTTCATCGATAACAACAAGCATGTGATCTTCCGCCTCCATAACGACATTACCGGTGGGCATGATAACCGACCCATCGCTACGTGTAATCAGAACCACCTTGGCATCACCCGGGAATTCATAATCCAACAAAGTTTTACCAACCGCTACAGAATTTTCATGTAAATTAAACTCGACAATCGCCTTAGTGTTACCGGGTACGCTAAAGGCAATCCGCATACCTAAATATTCTATCCTGATTAATGATATCAGCCAACAAGCGAATGCTGGTAAAATATTTATCCACACCGAATAACTGAAAGACTTTTTCATTTTTAGGGTTGTTGATTTTAGCTACGGTAGTTTTGATTCCGAAATGGTGCTTAGCCAATTGGCAACTGATTAAATTAACTTCATCAAGACCGGTCAATGCAATCAGCATATCGGCTTCTTTACAGCCAGCCGCCTCTAATACCTCAACACGTGTCCCATCTCCCAGTAGCACATTGATTTCCAAATCATCCGCAAGCTTTTGACTGGGGGCAACTCTGTTCTCAATGACCGTTATCTCATGACGTTCTTCCGCAAGTAGTAACTGGCATAGGTTATAGGCAACCTTGTCGCCGCCTACAATTATCAAATTCATGCTTCAACACCCTCTCTAAAGCAAATAATCTCATCATCGGCTTGTAAAACAAGAGTAAAGTTTGCGGAAAGCAGCTTATTATCTCGAAGAATTGCAATAACTTTCTGTTTTATCAACATTTCCAACTCAAGAACGGTTTTGCCATAAAAGTCCTCAATTAAGGTCTCCTTTTTAAGATATAGCGTGTGTCCGAAGGCTTCCAAATCACGATAGACATGATCCTCCGTTATGCGCTCTATAATCTGATCCGCTTGTACACTGGTAGAACAAAAGGTTTCCAGACCCATATCTTGAAAAATGGCGTCATTTTTAGGATGCAGCGTACGTACAATTACACGCGGCACGTTAAAGATAGATTGGGCTACCTCTGCAGCCATGACGTTAACATTTTCATTACTTGATGCAGCGATAAAAACATCCGCCGTTTCAGCGCCGGCCTTTCTTTGTGCTTCAATATCTACCACTTTAGCTTGGATTTTAACACAATCGATATCATCAACTTGAGCCAAGTAGGACGACTGGTCTTCTATGATTACCAAATCATGACCCATGTCGTAAAGTTTATGAGCCAAGTAAGCACCTACGCGCTCACATCCGGCAAGGATTATTTGCATAATTACCCCCTAAAATAATAAGCCACAATAGCGGCTGCCGCAGCGGCATTCAAGGACTCCGCCTCGCCAACCATTGGAATTTTAAGACTTCTATTTACTCGCCAAAGCACCTCATGGCTCAAGCCTTTACCTTCATTTCCTATAAGTAGCACCAGACGAGACGGCTTATCGAAGGTTTCTAAATTTTCGCCCCTTAAGCTTGTGGCTATGCTGATGATATTCTTCTTTTCAAAGAAAGCAAGCAAATCTATGATATTGTCCACTTTGATAATCGGAATAAAAAAAACCGATCCCATAGAGGCACGCATCGCCTTTTCAGCGAAGGGTTGGGCGGTACCTTCGGTATAAAAAACAGCATTATAACCGAAAGCTTCCGCAGTGCGGACAATACTGCCCACATTACCGGGATCTTGTAGATCCTCTAAAACAATGGCACGAAAAGGCATCATGTCAGAAAATTCAGAAAAAAACTCTTCCGTTTTGATTTTAGTTTTAGATTTTAGAATAAGGATTACACCTTGAGGGCTTTTGGTTTCACTAAAACGTGCCATGAGACGTTCCGAAAGCAAATACCTGGGACAAGCCTTATTCATCAGCATACGTTCCAGTTCTCTCATTCGCTGAGGATGCTTTTCCAAAAATTG
>CAYFRY010000019.1:1068-5294 GCA_964345665.1 uncultured Oscillospiraceae bacterium | reverse complement strand
CTTACTAAAAGTGCCTCGGGAGTAAAACTGCTTTTCAGTGCCAACTCTGCCAAGCGGAAACCTTCCGCCTTTAAATATACATCACAGCGTTTCTTCTTCCAAAGATTTTCGTAAGAAGACAATGCCAGATGCCTAATATCTTGAATGCGCTCCATGGCCAAGATGCCTCCGAAATATAAGCCTAAACTATAAGCCAGTATCGAAAAAAGGGACATCTCATTCCGAGATATCCCTTTAATTATAAATTCAAATCTTAAATCACTTTTTTAACTTCATCACAGATTTGTGTAAAAGCTTGGGGGTCTCTTACTGCGATATCCGCTAAAATCTTGCGGTCCAACTCAAGACCTGATTTTTTAACACCATTCATGAAGCGGCTGTAACTTAAGCCGTTCAGTCGTGCAGCGGCATTAATACGTGCAATCCACAATCTTCTGAAATCACGTTTTTTATTTCTACGGTCACGATAAGCGTAACTTAAAGACTTCATTACTTGTTGATTAGCAACCTTAAACAGCTTGCTCTTGCGGCCGAAATAGCCTTTAGCTAATTTTAAAACCTTCTTATGGCGTGCTCTACCTGTAACGCCTCTTTTAACTCTTGACATACTTTATTGCCTCCTAAGACATACCAATCGAATCTTACGCGATTACTTATTTGTAAGGGATCATCTGTTTGATGTTCGCTTCGTTTGCGGGAGAAGCAACGACGGAACCACGAAGATTGCGTTTTTGTTTAGCCGTCTTACGGGTTAACTTATGCTTCTTATAGGCTTGAAAACGCAGCACTTTACCGGTACCGGAAACTTTAAAGCGTTTCTTGGATGAACTATGTGTTTTTTGTTTAGGCATTTTATCCTCCTTAAAACTTTCGTGCGGGCGCACAGCCCAACAACGGAAAGCTATTTATACTTTTTTTGGTGAAAGAAACATCACCATATTGCGTCCCTCGACACGAGCAGGGCGATCGACTTGCGCCACATCACCACATTTTTTTACGAAGTCTTCCATGACTGCATGACCTTGTGAAGTATAGGCCATGTCTCTTCCCCTGAAGCGAATGTATACTTTAACGCGATTCCCTTCCTCAAGAAACTTAACGGCATTCCTCACCTTATAAGCAAGGTCATGTTCTTCAGTGGAAAGTTTAAGCCCTACTTCTTTTACCTGAATTACCTTCTGCTTCTTTCTTGCTTCTTTCTCACGTTTGGCCTTCTCAAAAAGAAATTTCCCATGATCCATAATGCGACAGACAGGGTTGTCAGGGTTGTTAGCGATTAAGACAAGGTCCAAACCGGCCGCTTCAGCTTGAGAAAGTGCATCGGCAATAGGAACTATACCTTTCATCTCACCGTTTTGATCAATCAGACGAACTTTAGAATAGGGGATGGCTGCATTAATTGCTTGACCTGGATTCTTTCTAGCGATAGATCTTATACCTCCGTAAAATTAAAAAAACCGATATTTTCTGAACATCGGCAAAAGCAGGCCTGAAGGCCTCTAAATCTATTAACCTCTTCGTTTTCCTTGAGGTGAGAATGACTTCTGCTTGATGTGCCTTTCTATATTATTCATTAAATCAAATCCTGTCAAGTCATTTGCAATTTAATCTATTAGCAGAGTCATTCAGAATGGATTGTTCCCTAGTCATTCCAAATGTCAAATTATCTATTCTTTTTGAGACTATTTTTGCCTCCGGTCTGGTTCTTAAAGCTTCTGACTAAATAGTAAACATAGCCCAAAACTCTTCCCGGTTTATGCGAAGAAAGAGAATATCGCACAACATCACTCAAGTCATTAGGATGTAGTAAATTGACCTCACGCCCTGCCTGCACCAGATATCGAATCTCAAAATCCTTTGGACTCGGAGAGTACAGAACATGTCCTTCTCTGGAGAGTTTCTCTTTCCGATAAAAAATCAAGTCTCTGGCCTTAAATTTTTCACCTGAATCCAAGGTAATTTTAGCCGCTTCAAAAGAGGCTTCTCTGAGCAGCATCGAATAACTGACATTTTGGTGCTCTTGTTCTTCCGCAAATGAGAGAATAGATTGAAGTTCTTCTTTTTTATTTAAGTCATAGACATTATTTTTCTTTAAGATTTCAGCTTTCAGTTTTTCGTGAGGAGCTACAATGGACTTGTAATTCATCACCTTTTCTAAAGGAATATCGAAATGATAGGATAAGAGGCATAAGGTCTCGGTTCTCATATTATTCAGACCATTAAGTGAACGAGAAATACTTGAACTGCTTACATTTAAAATTTTCGCCAGTTCAGCCTGAGTAATATCGTAGTCATCAAGTATTTTTTGAATTATATCGCTAATGTTCATCGCTATGCTTTCGTTGCAAAGATCTAATTTTTTCTTCTATAGCGATTCTAAAATTCTTGCACTTGCGCAACAAATGCAGCTATGCAAATATTCTCGTTTTTGCGCTTATGCACTTCTCGTGCGTTTTAGTTTTAACATACTAAAGTAATACTTGTAGTATACTGAATTATATTTTCCCACCTTGGAGGGCACTATTATGATTGCAAAAGAGATTGCTAAAGAACTTTCCGGTTCCTCATTAATCAGAGAAATGTTTGAAAAAGGTCTTCGCCTAAAAGCTCAATTCGGTCCTGAAAACGTATTCGATTTCAGCTTGGGTAATCCCGACTTACCGGCTCCACCCGAAATAGCCGAAGCGTTAAAAGAGGCAGCCGTTGAAAACGATCACGCCTATATGGCTAATGCCGGCTACCCTGAACTGCGAGCCCGAATTGCCGAGAATGAGTCTGAGCATAGCGGAAAAACGGTAGAATCGTCCGGGATTATCATGACCGTCGGTGCTGCAGGAGCACTCAACGTCTGTCTCAAGGCGCTTTTAGATCCGGGAGATGAGGTTATCATTCTAACTCCCTACTTTCCTGAATATCTAACCTATATTAAGCACTGTGGGGGCGTACCGCGTATTGTTGATTGCAGCGCTACAAATTTCATGCCGAATCTTCCCGCAATTGAAGCCGCCATTTGCGAAAAAACAAAGGCCATCCTTCTCAATTCACCTAATAATCCTTGTGGTCGTGTTTATCCTGCCCCGATTCTCGACAAACTCAACGACTTATTACTTAAGCAAAGTCAAAGTATCTATGTTCTTGCCGATGAGCCCTACGCAGAGATTAATTTTATGGGAGAAACGCCATCACCTATAAAGCATTTTAAAAATGTTTTACGCATTTATTCTTGGTCGAAATCATTTTCTTTGCCCGGTGAACGCATCGGCTATGTGGCCATTCCTTCTGAGTGTGATAACTATGAAATGCTTTGTGCAGCCATCATCTACCTTAATCGCAGTCTGGGATTTGTTAACGCACCGGCTCTATGGCAGCAAGTCCTCCTCACGGTCGGCAAGTTGACTTGCCCTGCCGGAGCTTATGAAAGCAGGTTGGATGCGTTGAGAGATATATTATTGAACGTGAGTCTGGTTTGCCCCAAACCGGAGGGGAGTTTTTATCTTTTCCCTAAAACACCGACTTCAGACGATAAGGCCTTTGTTAACTTCTTGTCAGAATTTAACATATTGGCAGTTCCCGGCTCTGCATTCGGTGCATCGGGCTACATGCGTCTTTCGACCTGTGTGCCGAAGGAAACAATCAGCGGTTCGGCTCAAGCTTTCGAGAAAGCCATGCAGGCCTGGAAAACTAATCGTAGCTAATCTTGAGGACAGATAATTAAAAGGCCTTCACCTGACTCCATAGAAACAGCGAAGCTCCATACTTCGCTGTTTCTTTTTTCGTAAGCAGATTCAGATAAAGTGTCAAAATAGAGCGGATAATTACTGATTGCCAGAGAGCTTGCACGTTGTAGATTATCTTCTACAGGATAGGCCAGTCCCTCATAACGTAATTTATAAATTGAATCGGAATAGGCCAAAACGGAAACATAAGGTTTATAGCCGAACTCATTGCTGAAAGAAAAAGTAAGCTTTTCTTGACCATAAAGAGCAAACAACAAACTATGACCGTCACTCAGGCAACAGTCTATATCAGAGCGTCTGATCTTGAGCATTAACTCAAGGTTCATCAGTAGATGATCCGGGCGAAGCGGGCCCAGAGCAGTAAAAAGCATAAGACGCTTACACTTGAGTTCAAGAACAAGATCCAAGATTAATTCGCCGTCCGTAGCATTTTTCCGACTCGGATAGGCTTCAATTCTCGTACTGGCCGCTTTCAGATCATTTAAAAAC
>CAYFRY010000019.1:323-1058 GCA_964345665.1 uncultured Oscillospiraceae bacterium | reverse complement strand
AACCCGTTATCCAAAGAGTCAAAATCGCCACGCAAATAATCCGGTTTCAGTCCATACTTAAGTGCTGTATGAGCACCGCCATCCGCAGCTAAAACCACGGTTTCTTCCTTTGAGAATTCCATAAAGTCACGAATCAGCTTTTCTCCCAAATTCGTTCGAGGAACATCACCTGCAAGAAAAACTATGGCTTGCATGCTTGTAAAGATTTAATAACAGCAACCGGATCCTGGGCATTAAAAACAGCACTGCCTGCAACCAGTACATTCGCTCCGGCGGAAACGATTTCAGGAGCAGTCTCAAGGCTGACACCGCCGTCAACCTGGATATGAACTTGTAAGTTGCGTTCGTTCAGAATGCGACGCAGGCGTCTGATCTTATCCGTCATACTTGTAATGTAGGACTGACCGCCAAAACCGGGGTTAACCGACATGATTAAGACCAAGTCAACATAGGGCAGAATTTCATCCAAACTTGATAAAGGAGTGGCCGGATTCAAGCTGACACCGACCATCATACCGTTTGAGCGAATCTGCTGAACCACACGATGAAGATGCGTACAAACTTCAACATGTACGGTTAACAAATCCGCACCCGCCTTAGCAAAAGCTTCGATATATTGGTCCGGATTGGTCATCATCAGATGGACATCGAAAGGAACCTTTTTCAGCGGTTTAATGGAATTCAGGATGGGAAAACCAATGCCTAAATTAGGCACATAGTGACCGTCCATAACAT
>CAYFRY010000019.1:0-313 GCA_964345665.1 uncultured Oscillospiraceae bacterium | reverse complement strand
GATTTCCAAAAGAAATCTGCGGAACATACATTCCGTCCATAACATCGATATGCAGTAAGTCACATACAGTAGAAACCAGATCCAGATCACGAGCTAAATGTGCGAAATCAGCAGATAAAATAGAAGGAGCAACAAGAGTTCTCATATTTTGAGCATCGTATTTTGTAAAGTTCATGGCCTATTCTTCCTTTCTTTTCTAAAATCATAAGCTTTTTTTACCTGTTCAAACAGTATAACATAGCGGCCGAAGCGTTCCTTTTGCCAAGGCGAAATTTCTATGAAAGATCTAAGGGCGCAGGAAGGCTCTGCACGG
>CAYFRY010000018.1:11472-13515 GCA_964345665.1 uncultured Oscillospiraceae bacterium | reverse complement strand
CCTTCACAAAAATGTACATCAGCTTATCGTCAATCTCAGCCGTCATGGTCTCATCATCTTCTATTTCCAGATGGATATCTACACCGGCGGCCATAGCAATAATGTCTTCTTCCTCTTGCCTCCACCTCGCATCCATCGGAAAACCATCGGTAATTATTTTCATCTTTTGTTGTTCGTAGATTTCAAACTTATAGTCGTAGCCGCTCAGCTCCGCCTTTTCCATGCCAGAACTTCCCTGGCGTTCGCTGCAAATCCATGTTCCGAGGAAAGGATTGTCAACGTAGACCGGAGTTTTCTTCATCGCGCCACCACACGAAACTCCGGCAAGCATGAGTAAGAGCGCCAAAACATAGATTAAGCGTGATTTGTTTTTCATTATTCTTCTCCTTCGTCAAATTAGCTAAAAAACAAGGCTTTTTTCAGCTTTTTTCTAGCAGTTTATTAGGCGTATTTATAAATATAGTAAAGAAACAATAATCACTCTGTATTAATTCTAGCAGGATATCCTTGGATATGCTACGCTTAGCGTGACAGCAAATGCTGATTTATTTGTCTATAGGGAGGATATATATGAACGAAAATTATCAAAACGTGGTTGTAAAACCTCAAGGCCCAGGTACGACTTTAATGAAAGTCAGTGGCATCCTTATGATTGTCTTCGGTGCAATCAGTCTCTTGCTCCAAATGTTTGCCACGGCCGCCATGTCCTTAATTGAAGCCGGCATCACCGGTTTAGCGTCAGGCACGGAATTAGAAGGTGAAGTGGCCGATTTAGCGAGCGCTTTTTCCAGCATCAGCAGTGCCTTTTTGGTTGCAACCTTAGCCGCTTTGGTGACCTTGATCACCGGCATTTTAGCCGTGGTTTTCTGCCGTAAGTTTGCCAAAGGGATGATTGTTATCGTCTTCGCAGGTATTGCTATTCTGATGACGGTCGGTTCAAACATTTTCTTTCTTACAACTGCCGCCAAGATTAACGAAATTGCAGCGAATATGGGGGGCATCGATGAAGTGAGCAGCGCTGTAAGCTTCGGTTTCAGCAACATTTTCTCACTCGTTGCGAGTGTCGTTTTGCCAGTGCTCGCTATTGTAGGTGCGCTTAAGAATAAAAAAATCGCCTAATCCGCAGGTCGCACTTAAACCGAATCCTATTCAGAGATTCTAAAACAGGGGTTGTCTCAAAAGTATGTAAAAAGCATACGGGAGGGCAGCTCCTTTATTTTGTCTCAAACAGCGGTTTAGCGTTTCGGGTTTGGACTTCGGGCCACTTGACGTTAGTGAGTGGGTTTTAGCACACAAAGCTTTTTTGTCCATTTTGGGTCAAGCAAACGTTTACGTCCTAAGGCCGGGGCAAAAAGAATCCGATTTTTCTTAGAAATCACCTTGTCGCCGGAGGTAACTGGTCAATAACCTGGACTTGTCCTCTGTTTTCAGGCTCAGGCTTGCTTTTGACACGAACTGACACGTTGGTTTTTAGGACAAGTACCCTTCTTTGTCCAAAAAGGGACAAAATACCGTCGTATCCTAAAAATCTTTTCGCCGCTCATAAATAGATCCCTCTTTTTTGGCATGAAAACATTTCCGCTTTAAAGTACCCTTTCCCATTAAAGCGGAAACAATCTATCCGGGTTCTCATTTCGTTTGATGAGTAAAGAAAAGGGAACTCTCATTTATGATATGTACCCTGTTTTCTGGATAAAGCAGAGAAAAGGGTACCGTTCTCTGTTGAGAAAGTCCCCTTTTTTATTTCACCGGCCGGGCCGTATTTTATAGCAAGTCAAAAGCGATATCGATGTCTTTGATTTCTTGCTCGTTGATCTGCACAATCGGACCGAGGTCTTTGGACTGAATGATGGACTTCGCGGTAAACTCCGTAACTTCCAAGCGGTCAAAAGCATTGAGCAAAGATTTTCCGGTAACAATGACACCGTCATTTTCTGCGATTAGGACGGGCGTACGCTTATTAAGCATAGCGGCTGTTCCGGCGACATCCATGAAGCTTTGACCGAAAGGAATTTTCTTGATTTCCATCAGTTGGATGTAGCT
>CAYFRY010000018.1:0-11462 GCA_964345665.1 uncultured Oscillospiraceae bacterium | reverse complement strand
CTCTCCGGGATGGTCTTAGGGTCAAAACTTTGATCCGTAACGGCAAAAGCCATGATGTTTTCGGGATGAGCAATCAAGACGGAGTTTATCTCCGGGTGTTGCTTGTAAATTTCCGCATGCAGCTGCACCGAACGAGAAGGCCTTTTCCCCGCTTCTCGATAACCGTCTTTAATCAGAACCAAGTCCTCAATATCAAGGTAGTTACGATCTAAACCATAAGGCGTAATCAGGAAGCTTCCGTCCGAAAGGCGTACGGAATAGGTGCCTTGCGTGCTGGTGAAGAGACGTTGGTTGTAGGAGCGACGAATCAGCTGAATCAAATCGCGGCGGGCCGCGTTTTCTTCACTGCTATGATAGGTAGGAATAAATTCAGCTAAAACAACGTTGTTTTTTATATCCGTTGATTGAATCGTTTCATCATCGAGTTCCTTGATTTCACCCAGTTTTTTCGCATTAATCTCCAACAAAGCGGAGGTCTCCAGGGTTTCGAACATCATAAAGGCCTGCCAGATGGTCGACGCACCGATACTGACGCCATGGTTTTCCAACATAACCGTAGAATAGCCTTTCTTAAACTCTTCACCGATGTCATCCCCTAATTTTGATGAACCCGGGAGGCTGTAAGGCGCATAGGAAAGTTCACCGCAGATCGGTTTTACATTCGGCAAAAGTCTAACGCTCGGCAATTTTCTTGCAATGCTGAAGGCAACCAGTCCGGGCGAGTGAGCATGAACAACGGCGCCAAGGTCAGGGCGCGACTTAAAAATATTCAAGTGAAACGGGTATTCGATAGAGGGTTTGTGGCGACCGCTGATCGTACCGTCCGGGGCGATGCTCATGATATCTTCACGGGTCAGATTGCCCTTATCGATACCGCTCGGTGTAATCCACACTACACCATGCTCATCCTTAATCGACAGGTTGCCTCCGGATGTGGTGGTCATACCACGATAATAGATTCGGTTCATCATCAAGACCAATTGGTCTGCCGGGTGCATCAAATCAAAACGTATAATTCGCCCTCCAAAATCTTAGCTTCCCTCTGCCGGGCTTCTACCATATATTGCTTTTATTATAACCTATTTAAGATAAGTTCTTTCGATTTTTTACCGGTCTTAAACCGATCTCCTAAAGTCTCAAATAAAGCCTCAAAATCCGATAAAAAATCATCGCAAGGAGTGATACAATGAAAGCATCTCGCACTTAAGGAGGGTCTTATGTCTACGTATCTTTGGCCGCTTATCTCAATTGCCGTTTCTCTTCTGTCCCTGCTCGTCGCCGCCTATTTCTACGTTTACGTAAAAAACATGCCGACAGCCGAGGGCTCCATCACCCACTGGGGCAAGCTGATTCGTCAGGGAGCCTTTTCTTTTCTGAAAACAGAGTATAAAATCCTCGGAAAATTCATCTCCGCCGTAGCACTTTTGATTTTTCTCTTCTTCCCGCCCGTATGGCAAAGCAAAGACCTGCTGCATAACCTGCTTATGGCCTTGGTCTATATTTTAGGTGCCGTCCTCTCCGGGCTGGCAGGTATTCTGGGGATGAGCATCGCGACCATCGCCAACGTTAAATCCGCCTCCGCTGCGCGTCACGGAATCAGCCAATCTTACACCGCCGGTTTTCGCGGAGGTGCCGTCATGGGCATGGCCGTTGTGGGCACCGGTCTCCTGGGCGCCTCGATTCTCTTTCTCTTGTTTCCTGAAAAACCCGACATGATCTTAACGTTCAGTTTCGGTGCTTCCTCTTTGGCTCTTTTTGCCAAGGCGGGAGGGGGGATTTTTACCAAGACTGCGGATATCGCAGCCGATTTAACGGGTAAAGTAGAACTGGGCATCCCCGAAGATGACCCGCGTAACCCTGCCGTTATCGCCGACAACGTGGGGGATAATGTAGGAGACGTCGCCGGTATGGGCGCAGACCTCTTCGATTCCAATATCGCTTCTATCGCGGCCGCTTTGATTCTGGCCTACCCGTTGGGAGAAGTCTCTCTCGTCTTCTGTTTGGGTGCCCTGGGTCTACTGGCCTCTATCGTCGGTGTGCTGACTTCCGGCGTAAAGGAAGGCCAACATCCCGGTCGTGCACTCAATCGAGGGACTTATCTGACCACCTTCCTGTTTTTCGTATTTACCCTGATTGCCTCTCTTCTTAGTGGCTTTGAGCTTCGCCTCTGGGGTGCCGCTATGGTCGGTTTGGCCGCAGGCACGATCATCGGCTTTACTTCCGAGCTCTTCACCTCTGACGAAGGAAAGCCTGTTCAACATGTGGCTCGCGCCTCGGCAAGCGGTCCTGCGTTTACCATTATTTCAGGTTTTTCTTACGGCCTTTTGTCTGTCTTCCCCGCCCTCATCGGCATCGGTATAGCCGCCTTGGTTTCCTATTACCTAACCGCACCGCTCGGTCCGGGCTATGCGCTTTACGGCATCTCTCTATCTGCCGTCGGCATGCTCTCTATCGTCGGTATGATTACTTCCAACGACGCTTACGGCCCCATCGTGGATAATGCCCGTGGCCTTGCCGAAATGGGCGGTCTGGGTGATGAGGTTTTAGAAATCACGGACCAACTCGATGCAGCCGGTAACACCGCCAAAGCCATTACCAAAGGCTTCTCCATCGGCGCGGCAGGCCTGACCGTTATCGCACTGCTGGCGGCCTATCAAGAAATACTGGCCGGTTTAGGTAAGCCCTCTTCTTTCGCTATCTTGGACCCGCTGGTCTTCTTCGGCATGATTATCGGCGTCGCCGTGCCTGCCGTTTTCTCCGCCATGCTCATGATGGGCGTCGATCGCAATGCGGTGCGCATGGTCTCCGAAATCCACCGCCAGTTCGATGAAATTCCCGGCTTGAAGGAAGGTTTGGCCGAAGCTTCTCCGGACTACAATCGCTGTATTGATATTGCCACTTTGGGCGCATTGAAAGAATTGCTCCCCGCCGGTCTCATGGCTATACTCTCTACTCTGGTCGTCGGCTTCGTCGGGGGTGTTCAAGCCATCGGCGGCTTCCTCGCAGGTAATATTTTGTCCGGTATTCTGCTGGCTCTCCTGATGTCCAACGCGGGTGGAATGTGGGATAACGCTAAAAAATACATCGAGGCGGGTAATTTCGGTGGCAAAGGTTCCGATGCGCACAAAGCCGGTGTTATCGGCGACACGGTCGGTGATCCTTTTAAAGACACGGCCGGCCCTTCTATCAACACTCAAATAACCGTCGTTTCGCTGGTTGCCTCCATGGCGGCACCGCTTTTTGCCCTGTTCTCCTTACTGGGCTAATTAATTAATCTCAAGCCTTCGCCTGAATTTTCTCCACATAGGAGACACAGGCGAGGGTGCGAGCCGCGGTCATCACATCCGACGTGATTCGTCCATTACGGATGCACGCGTACACATGGTCCACTTCATAAACCATCTCATATTCAACAGGGAATAAAAGCCTTTCTTTGCGTCCCTCCGGCCAATGCCTGATCAGCAGTTCACGCGCCTTCCAGTGATGGGGTACATCTATTTGAGCCCGTTCAAAATAAAAGCGTGAAACGTTTTCGGCAGGTGTCCGCGTACTGACACTGGCCTGTGCCAGTACTTGGCCAGGATAACGCATTTGGTAAAGCACTTCATCGACCATGCCGTATTCATCGCGATGGATCAGATAGTCCAGACGCTCAGGTTCACTGTCAAAAAGGAATGACAAAAGTTCAAGAGAATACGAACTTGAAGGAATCAGCGCACCACCTTGGTGGGGATCCGTCATCCAGTGCCCTTCCGGCAGACGGCCATGAAACTGTGACTCAAGCACAACGCGATTCAAGGGGCCGAAACGCAGGTCTTCCTTGGCGGCTTTAACGTACAAAGTCGTGGGAAGAAAAACCGCTTTTTGGGCTTCCATCAGGAAAAGTCCTCTGCTTTCGGCAAGTTCGAAGAGTTCTTTGGCCTCAAGCGCTCTGAGTACAAACGGCTTTTCGCAGAGCACGTGTTTGCCCGCTAACAATGCCTCTTTGGTTGCGCTGTAATGTAAGTCATTGGGCAAAGCAATATACACCAGCTCCACTTCCGCATCGGCGAAGAGCTCGCTTTGTGAACCGTAAGCTTTGGGAATACCGTATTTTTCGGCATAAGCCTGAGCTTTTTCAAGGCTACGAGAAGAAATCGCCCATACTTCGGAATGCTCGGTAGAGCGAATCGCGCCGAGCATGCGGGCTGTAATTTCTGCCGTGCTGACGAAACCGTAACGTAGTTTTTTCATGTCTATCTCCTCTCTATCCGACGGATTTTACTTAAGATTCAAAGGAGCCGACACAAAACGTATTCTTGTAAGTCTTGTCTCACTACCGCTTTTAAGGATAATGCACCGTGTGAAAATTATTCTTGCTCAGAACAGACGTTATTACAGCTTTTGTAACACGCATCTTGTTCCCCCTGAGCTTGGCTCCTTTTTGCAATTATTGTAACGCATTCACAAGATGAATCAGACTATTGTTCCAACTAAGACCTCCGAGTCCTTTATTTCTTCAAGCAGCTGTTACACGAATTACAAAATAGGCTTAACTTGACCCGAGAAAAATAACGGGGGTTGCAGAACTTAAAAAATCGGCTATCTTTCAAGAGACTGTTTCAAAATAAGAGCTTCCTTTTCTTTACTCATCAAACAAAATAAGAACCCGGATAGTACGTTTCTGCTTAAAAAGGAAAAAACATTTTAAAACGTAACCGTTTTCATGCCACAAAAGAGGGCTCTGTTTATGAGCGGCGAAAAAATTTTTAGGATGCGACGGTATTTTGTCCCTTTTTGGACAAAGAAGGCCGCTTGTCCTAAAAAACCCAAGCGTCAAGTCATGGCAAAAGCAAATCTGAGCTCGAAAACGAAGGACAAGTCCACTTTATTGACCCTTTTGCTCCGGCTACAGGGTGGCCTCTAAGAATAAGCCGAATCTTTTTGCCCTAGCCTTAGGACGTAAACGTTTGCTTGACCCAAAAGGGACAAAAAGTCCTTGTGTGCTAAAACCCGCAGACTAACGGCAAGCGGTTCACAGTCCAAAGCCGAAACTCTAAACCACCTCTCCAAATCACCTAAAGAAGTAAAAAGGTGCAGAGCAAAAAGAACCTAAAAGGAAAAGCACCCACGTAAAGGGGACTTTTCCCTAAACGCAGGTGCTTTAATTATGTTTTATCGTCCTCCGTCAACTTAAGCCTCAGATTCCTCCGCCTCTTCAGGCTCTGTATTCGAAACCGTCGGTTCTTCAGCTTCAGAGGGCGCTTGATCTTCGGTCACCACTTTTTTCTTGATGACAATCTCACCCTCATACTCATCAACAAGAGCGGTATCGCCTTCCGCAATGAGACCCTCAAGCATAGCCTCAGAAAACTTGTCTTCAATGGAAGACTGAATTTCACGACGCAAGGGTCTTGCACCGTACGCAGGGTCGTAACCGCGTTGAGCCAAGAGTTTTAAAGCCTCGTCCGTCACGTCCAAAGGAATGCCTAGCTCTGCCGTACGTTGTCCGAGCTGAGCCACCATGATACCGGCAATCTTCAAAACCGAGTCGCGGTCAAGCATATGGAAGAAGATAATCTCGTCCACACGATTGATGAATTCAGGATTAAAGGTCTTCTTCAATTCATCCATGACCAGCTTTTTGGCCTCGGCGTAATTTTTACCACCGTACAAATCTTCGCCTTCGCTACCGTCATTATGACTGAAGCCGATTCTGCGACCGCCTTGGTTGCTGAGCATTCTGGCGCCGACGTTAGAGGTCTTGATCAAAATCGTGTTGCGGAAACCCACCGTGCGACCTTGACCGTCTGTCAAACGACCGTCTTCCATAATCTGCAGCAAAGCATTGAAGACATCCGGATGCGCTTTTTCAATTTCATCGAAGAGCACCACGGAGTAAGGTTTGCGGCGTACCTTTTCGGTAAGCTGACCGCCTTCTTCATAACCGACATAGCCCGGCGGTGAACCGATGAGTTTAGAAACGTCAAACTTCTCCATATACTCGGACATATCAAGTCGGATCATCGCATTTTCATCACCGAACATGACTTCCGCCAGCGCTTTAGCCAGTTCCGAGGAAGATAAAGGAACCGGTCGGGCGTTTAGGGTTCTTGAGGCCCAAACGGCCACGGCGGATGGCTTTGGCCACAGCGTTAACGGCCTCGTCTTGACCGACCACGCGTCTATGCAGCTCGGACTCCAAATTCTTCAGGCGCTCGGCATCGCTTTCCGTAATTTTTTGGACCGGAATACCCGTCCAGGAAGCCACAATATCCGCCACATTTTCATCGCTCAGAACCAAGCTGCGGCTTTCAAGCTCACGTTTATGGTCAAGTTTCGCTTCGGCAAGCTTCTCTTCAAGTGCTTGCTCCTCACGTCTGAGTTTAGCCGCTTCTTCAAAGTCTTCGCTTTCAGCCGCTTTCACCTTGGCATGACGAGCTCGTTCCAATTCATCCGTTAATTCTTGTACCGCCGCCGATTCCGGTACGGCATGAATGCGTAGCTTTGAACAACCTTCATCAATCAGGTCGATAGCTTTGTCCGGCAAAAACCTGTCTGTAATATAGCGTACGGAAAGATCCACTGCGGCCTTGATTGCCTCATCCGAAATCTGTACTTTGTGGTGGGCCTCGTATTTGTCACGCAACCCGATCAGGATTTTTTCACACTGTTCCGGTGTCGGCTCGCCTACCGTTACAGGCTGGAAACGCCTTTCAAAAGCCGCATCCTTCTCAATATGCTTTCTGTACTCATCGAGGGTTGTCGCACCGATGATTTGAAGTTCGCCTTTGGTCAACATAGGCTTTAAAATATTAGCCGCATCCATAGCACCCTCAGAAGCACCGGCCCCTATCAAGGTATGAAGTTCATCGATAAAGAGAATGACGTCTCCCGCTTCTGCCGCTTCACTGAGCAGCTTTTTCAAGCGCTCTTCAAATTCACCGCGGTATTTCGCGCCGGCCAACAGGCCGCCCATGTCGACAGAATAGATCCTTTTGCCTTCCAAAAGTTCCGGAACATCCGGAGAAATGACTTTTTGTGCCAAGCCTTCGGCGATAGCGGTTTTACCGACACCCGGCTCGCCGACCAAGACCGGATTATTTTTTGTACGTCTGGCCAAAATCTGCATGACACGCATAATTTCTTCTTCGCGGCCGATGATGGGATCAAACTTGTTTTCCTTGGCTAAAGCCGTCAGATTACTACCGTATTTATCCAGGGTCGGATGTCCGCTGTTTTTCGCTTTGGAATCCGATGACTGCACCGATGCTTGCGCGCTTTCCATCGCCTCTTGTGAGACATCGTCCGCCGTTTCCGGGCTGTTTTGTGTCGCATCACGAAGGGCGCTGAAGAGTTCGTCCGGGCGGACACCCAACTTAATCAAGATATTCAAACCGACATTATCGCCCTCTTGTAAAAGCCCCATCAGGACATGCTCCGGCTCTACCTGCGTGCGCCCCATGCGTGCTACCACATGGGCACCCAACTCAAGGATACGCTTACTGCGAGGGGTAACCAGGCGCATGATTTTGTTGAAATCCACTTCCTCGGACATCTCTTCCGTTTGTGCTGTTCCTTCACCCGCGTTGGCCTCCAATACGTTGAAGAATTGTTCGTAATTCACGCCGCGCGATTGGAGAATATCCGCCGCCGGTCCTCCCTCTTTAAGGATACCGCAGACCAATTCCTCACTTCCGATGTAATTAATGCCTAAACGTCTGCTACAGAGGTAGGCTTCATATAGGGCTTGCGCGGTTCTGCGCGATACTTTAATGTTCATCTATCATCACGTCCTTTCACATTTCATTTTTTGAGTTTATCTTTTGCAAAACCTCTCGGATTTGCCTTGCTCTGAGTTCATCTCTCTTTTCCGCCACCAGGGCCTGACCTGCCTTGCGCTGGACTTGGGCCTTTCCACAGGTACTTATTAAGCTTGTAACATCCTCCAGACTGAGGTCTTGGAAAAAGCCCAGCTCAACCCCCCAACGCAGGTCGGACAAGCGTTCTTCCGCTTCGCTTTGCCCTAACAAGCGTGCACTTTCCAACGTGGCTCGACTGCGGTAAATGCGGTCCTCCAGATACAGGCGCTTATGGAGTAAAAGCTCTTTACGCGCGTTTTCCTCCAGCTGTATCGTCTGATCTGTGGCCTTCTTCAGATCAAGAATTAAATCTTCCTCGCTGAGCCCTAGGGTAATTTGGTTGGAAATCTGGTAGAGCTTGAAGCTTCCCTTCGTCCCTTCTCCCATGGCCCCACGAATTGTCATCCCCAATTGAGCCAGTTGTGTTTTCAGGTTTTTGATTTGATTCAGTTCGGTTAAAGCCGGCAAATGCAGCATCACCGAAGCTCTTAAACCCGTTCCTGTGTTGGTCGGGCATGCCGTCAGAAAACCGACTTTCTCGTTATAGGCTATCGGCAGTTGCTCCTCAAGCAATAAAGCGACCCGGGAAGCCTCCTCATAAGCTTTTTCAAGATCAAAGCCTGCACGCATGGCTTGTATACGAATGTGGTCTTCTTCACCCAACATAATGGAAACCGCCTCATCTTTTCGAATCAGCGCCTCCACCGGATGGGCCGCTTGCATGAGGGCCGGACTGATCAGACGCTTTTCAACCAGTAACTCTTGTTCCACTTGCGAAAGCTGGGCTAAATCCACCGCAAGGTACAAGTCTTTCATATGATCATTACTGGCCAAAAACGTCTTTTTAATCCTTTCGTTCACTTGTCTTTGTTCCGGAATGCTGAGTTTGTTGGGAAAGGCCGTTCCCTTCAGGTTTCGAGCCAAGCGAACGCGGGATGAGACCACCACCGCGGCCTTTGGTCCGCAACACGCATACCATGCTTTATTGTTCACACTCAGCCCTCCTTTTTTTCCTGTCGGCTGTCTTGAGGAATGGATTGCTTTTCCTTATTTTCTCTTTCCCTATCGGCCTGTAAAGCTTTAATTCGGTCTCGAATTGCCGCCGCCTTTTCGTAGTCTTCTCGGGCTACCGCCGCATCTTGCTCCGCTTTCAATTCTTTTACTTGTTCTTCTATGTTTTTTGGCCCTTCCTCGATTAGGACTTCTTGCTGTACGGGGATTTCATGAACATCCGTTAAAGTTTTTAATCCTAGCGATTCAGCCAACCTGCGACCGACATGACTTTCGCCAGCCTGTACGCGTTTAAAGATGGAGGAGAGCTTCGGCCCGAAGGCTTCGTAACAATCCGGGCAACCGAAAAGTCCGCCTTTTTGAAAATCCTGATAGCCTGTGCCACAGCTTTGGCAAACTTCGTAGGGTTGCGGCTCGGACCATAATGGAGCGACTTGACTTCCGAGTTTGAAGAGACCTTGGCCGAAAAGCTGAGTAAAAAGCGGATGGCCTCCTCCAAGCCCCATTTCCTGAGCGCATTGTGAGCAAAGACTCCGTTTCTGTACTTTGCCATTGACATTATTTTCTAAGTGTATATTTGCCTGTCTTGTTTTACATTGATCACATAACATCTTTATCACCCCTTTTTCCCATGAAAAAAGTCCGAACGAGCGGACTTTTCGGGCAGACCGCTTCAAAACGACACTCACATGGAATGTTGCAAAATCATTTGTTTCAAAATCTGCATTCTTACTTGATCCTTAATATCCGTATCCACCAACTGCAAGCTGTGGTCCGAAATCGCAGCCTTCATAACTTTGGCCATGTTTTCGGAAAGGACCTTGTAGTCCACAAAATTTCTGAGAAAGACATAGGCTTGGTGCTGTGTCAGCGCATCGCCCATGGTGTTAAGGGCGTGCATCACGTACTGAGAAGCATTATCATGGGTCATCAGTTTATGAATGCGTATCCAACCGCCGCCACCTCTTCGGCTTTCAACCAGATAACCCTGACCATTGGTGAAGCGAGTGGAGAGGACGTAAGTGATCTGGGAGGGTACGCAGTTGAGTTGTTCTGCCAACTCCCCGCGCGTAATTTCCACGCTGCCCTCGTTCTCTTCTATCATTTCCTTAAGAAGAGCTTCGATTACATCACTTAGACGTGCCATCTTGTACCACCTTTCTTCCGGCTTTTCATGCGTTTACATGGTTTTTCTTACCTGTTTGACTTTCTTTGACTTTATTATATAGCCTTGGATTTTTATGTCAAGTCTTTTGTTTTAAAGTTTTGACCTTCTTTGACTTTTAGGGTTCTCAAGCGCTTGTTTATTGTTTTTTGAAGGAGGAAATATCTTCTCCTTCCTCTCATCTCCCTTAGGTTCGTCGGACTTGAACGTATATGAAAAATCGACCACCACAAAGCGCTACCCTCATGAGCTCAACATGATAGAATGGGCAAAAGAAAGTATCCTAAAACCCTATTCATAGACAGAAGCCGAGCCTAAGGAGAAGATCATGTCCAAAACCGAGAGTCTGAAGCCCATCCCATCAGAAACCAAGCGTGCCCTGCCGCCTAACCCTAACGAAGGCATCGTGTATTTACCCGAGCGTTTGCAGAGCATCGTGCTTTCTGCCGGTAACTTTTGGAGCGCTCAGGCCTTCTTCAAACGCATAAAAGGCGTTGCAGATGTTCAGGCCGGCTATGTGAACGGTCGCTTTAAAACGGTTAGCTATAATGAAGTCGAGCGCGGTGACACCGGTTTCGCTTTTGCCATAAAAGTGATGTATGACCCGGATATCATTCATTTGAGCACACTACTCGACTGCTTCTTTCAAGTCATAGACCCGGTTGCTAAAGGCCACCAAGGCTATGACTGGGGCTATCAATACCGAACCGGGATATACTATACGGATGAAAACGATCTCGATGTCATTAAAGCGGCTTTTGAACGCTGCCGTGAACGGAATGTCGAGCGAATTACCGTTGAACTGAGCGAACTCAAGAACTTTGTTGTCGCTGAGAAAGCCCAGCAAGACTACCTCGAGAAAAACCCGGAAACCTACCGAAGCCTGAACTTTGATTTATTGGAAAGCATCAAGGAGTAAAGTCATGTCCAATCAAAAACTTAACCGGACCGTCAGCGCCCTGCTTGAAAGTTATCGCGAATCGCCGCACATGCACGGGGATTTTAACGGTTTTTTGCCCAACCGCGAACGCATCGTGGAAATGATAGAAATCTGTAAAAAGCTGATTTTTCCGGGGTACTTTGCTCCCCAGAGTCTGGAACAAGAGTACGGAGCTTACCAAATCGGCGGTTTGTTGATGGAACTGGAGGCCTGCCTGAGCGTTGAAATTTCACAGGCGCTCTGCCATATCCGACGCCTCAACGAGGACTGCAGCAAGGAAGAGTGCGATGTTTGCACAAAAGAAAAAGGCAAAGCGGACGACTTGGCCGCACAGTTCATTGCGAAACTGCCCGCCCTCCGTGAGATAATCGGCACCGATGTCAAGGCGGCCTATGACGGAGACCCTGCCGCTCAAGGCTATAGCGAAGTCATTCTCTCCTACCCCGGTGTCTTGGCCGTTTTCATCCACCGCCTGGCACACGAGATTCATAAACTCGGCGTGCCC
>CAYFRY010000017.1:11345-13618 GCA_964345665.1 uncultured Oscillospiraceae bacterium | reverse complement strand
AGAGGCTGCTATCGTCCAATGGACGCGTATGCCCCTGAAACCCATCTTGGAAGCAGGTCACTTTTTCATAGTTCATGATGCAAACGAACTGAAATAACAATCAGTAAACACTGTCATGTTCATCCACTAAACGCCAATTATTGAAGTCATTCGCATCTCCTATCACTTCATAACGTAAAACCCGATTATTTTGCCCGAATTTTCCGACTAGTCGATGTCGTAGAATTCTTGGCGTTTGATCGTCTGAACTGACTTCAAAGTAGCTTGGACCGGATTGAGTCTGTGTTATTCCGGCTTCTTGATAGATGAAGGGACGTAAATTGTCAGTACTTACCGGTGCCGTGCTCAACTTGAGCGGAATTTGTGCAGAACCTGACGGCTTGACAAAGAGAGCCGTGACGATCGCTCGATCTAGTGCTTCCGTATCATTTTTTCGAGCCCCATGGTCGCCTGTGATGATGATCGTACTGTTTTCATAAAGCCCAAGTTTTCTTAGTTGGGAAAGATATTCGTACACGATATGGAAACTTCCTTTAGTTTGAATCGTTGAATTCGAATTTCCTTTTTCCACTTCCTGCGCCTTTTCATTCATCGTGTAGGGAGCGTGCGGACCATTGAGGTGAAGGTAGGCAAATTGTTTCTTGTACATATTATCCTTGCTTAAACCTTCAGTACAAAGCTGACGATAATATTCCGGATCATCCGTTATATAAGGAGAAGCGGATTGGCTTAAATCTAAAAGATTATTCAAGCGATCCGTTGAAGTCCAAAAGAAGGGCTTCATAGTCAAGGGAGCATAGCGCAGACCTGAAAGCAACATGAATTGACGCCAGACTGCATCCGATTGTATCTCAATATCGGATAGTTCAACATTATCCGCAAGCTTACTCAAATCTTCAGCACGGTTGGCAATACTCGATGATTCGACATCTAAACGAATCTTGAACCCCTCTTCCTTAAGATGTTCTAAAAAGTCCGCATTCTTCCAGATCTCCGCTAAGAACTCTTTTTTTGAAAAGTCATAGTCATAAACCTTACCTGTCAACATGTTAGCGACGGAAGGAAAGGTTTGGCTATAAGTTGAAAGGTTGTTTGTAAAACGAGTAAAACCGTCTAGCGGATCAAAAAAATGGGGGTCTTCATTTAAGACATTTTCAATATATCGGTTATCCAGTCGGTCTAAAACAATGACAACAATATTCTTTTCAGAAGCAACCTTATATATGCCTTTGCTCGACAAATAACTGTCATAATTGGATGTTGTGCCTGAAGACAGAAGAGAAATCGCAGAAATCAATTGCACTAAAACCAGAAGAAGAGAAAGTGCCCTTAAGGCGATATTCCACAGTTTTTTCTTAAAATACCGCAATAAAAAAGGGATAAGTAGAAAAACCAGCCATAGGAACGTATTGACAATAAATGGAATACGCATGGCATCCCAAGCAATGTCATCTCCGGTCAGCTCACCTAAAGAGTGGTTAAGAAAATTTCCTTGAATATAACCTGCCAAAAGGAGGGCAAAACACAAGCTTACATAGGCATCAAAAACACGTCCCTTTAACAAAACACCCAATAATGAAAGAATCAAAAAGGCAATGAATGCATAAAAAAGTAAAGTCCCGGCTGTCGCACGGATTGGAAACATGAAGCTGTCCTGATTAAGTGCATATATTTCGAATACGCCGAAGAGCATAAACGTAAACACTAAAGAAATAATAGGGAAGAGTTCAAGTTTTAGACGTGATTTCCAGTTCCTATCGTCATACCACAAAAACTCCCATCGATTAGTAATGATTGCTTTGTTTCCTACCGACACATAATCAGTCTTTTTATTGTGATTTGATTTCTTTCTTGAAAATAATCTAATGCGCCACTCCGATATTATTACACGTAAGCTCAACAGAGACATGTGCATGCGCTTAAAAAAAACACCCACCGTAACACTTAATGTAATCACCAAAGCCGAAACGATTTGAATAAGATAGGTCGTAGTGGCCGGATCTATATAGGCATATAAATGCGGTAGATTATTCATCGTCATCACCTGCATTCTTTTGTTTAGATAATAATTCATCAAGGATTAAAGAAAGTGCAATCGTTTTCTCTTGATCCTTCAGAACCAACTCGAATTTTTCTTCGATACTAAGTTCCTTTTCTCTGTTTTCGAGTATCGGGGTTTTTCCGTTCGTATCCTGATTACCTGTGCGCTTGCGTCTTCGCATCACGGATTCAATCAGATACTGACCGCCACCACGAGCACCCTGTCCGACATC